>QHMQ01000081.1 GCA_003217835.1 Verrucomicrobiota bacterium | reverse complement strand
GCCCGCTTGGGTCGCGCTCGTGGTTCGAGGGCTGGTTGCACGTTCTGTTGGAAGATTCCGATACCAAAAGATGGATCATCGCGCTCGGCAGTTATGGATACGATTGGACGATCGGCGAAAAAAAAGCAGAGCTTATCACTTTCCCTGAAGCGATGAGCCGCGCCCACAATGCGGAAGTCGATGGCGCGGAAATAAAAGCGCCGAGTTACAATCCATATTTTTATTTTGAAGATGGCGACAAAGAGCACGCCGTCTGGTTCCTCGACGTCGTGACATTCCTCAATGAATTGCGGGAGGTGCGCGATCAAAAGGCAGGTGGATTTGCGTTGTATCGCCTTGGCAGCGAAGACCCCGCGATCTGGGATGCCCTAAGCGTTCCGCGCGATTTCAAGATCGACAATCAAACGCGACAGTCGCTCGAAGTTTTGGAAGGCACGGATACGATCACTGACGTCGGTGAGGGCGAAATTGTAACGGTCGATGAAAGCCGTTCCGATGGAAGGCGAAATCTTGCGGTCGATCCTGAAGGTTATCTCACAGGAAAATACGTGAAGTTCCCGGAGTTCCCGACGCTTTATCATCAAGGCGCAGGCGGCGAGCATCAGGTCGCAATCACTTTCGATGATGGCCCTGATCCGCGGTGGACACCAAAGATTTTGGACATTCTAAAGGCGGCAAACGTGAAGGCCGCGTTTTTCCTCGTAGGAGTAAATGCGGAGCGCTACCCGGGTCTTGTGCGCCGAATTGTCGATGAAGGACATGAAATTGGGAATCATACGTATTATCATCCGAACCTTGCACTTTGCTGGCCTGAGCACGTGCGTCTTGAACTGAATGCGACGCAACTTCTTCTCGAAACGATCACGGGCCGCGCGACAACACTGTTCCGTCCGCCTTACGCAGCCGATACGGATCCATCGCAACTGAGCGAGCTGGCTCCGCTACAAATCGCCCAAGAGCTCAATTATCTGGTGGTTTTGGAGAGCATCGATCCACAGGACTGGGCGAAACCGGGCGCTGACATCATCCTACAGCGTGTGAAACAGCAACGTCGCGATGGCAGCATTATTTTGCTGCACGATGCGGGCGGCGATCGCTCGCAGACTGTCGCGGCACTCCCGCGGATTTTGGATTGGTTGCACACTCGCGGAGACACGATCGTGCCGTTGAGCACGCTGATTGGAACCACCCGAGATGCGCTTATGCCGCCTCTAGCGGAGAGAGGTCAAGCAATGGCGCGAATTGTGAGCAGCACGGGATTTCGTATCTATCACGCAACGGAAGAATTTCTCTGGGCGTTCATGATCGTCGCAACGGCGCTTGTGGTTGGGCGAACGCTTGTCGTGATCTGGCTTGCGTCTCGATTTCGACGAAAGGCAAAGGCCGACTTTGCGGAGCCAATCAGCGTTGTCATCGCCGCTTACAACGAAGGGAAAGTGATCGCCGGGACGTTACGCGCGCTTTTGACCAGCGACTATAAAGGCGAGATTGAAGTTATCGTCGTCGATGATGGTTCGCGGGATGAAACCGCATCTGAAGTTAAGCACGTCGCACATGTCGATCCACGCATTCGTTTATTGCAACAGGAGAATCGCGGCAAAGCGCGGGCTTTGCAGCGCGGTCTCGCCGCCGTGCATCACGGTATCGTCGTCTTTATCGATGCGGATACGCAATGTCAGTGCGACACACTGCCGCGCTTGCTCGGACCGTTTGCCGATGAACGTATCGGCGCCGTCTCGGGTCACGCCAAAGTTGGAAACTTGCGCACGTTCATCGCCCGGTGCCAAGCCTTAGAATACACTTGCGGCTTCAATCTCGATCGACGGGCGTATAATCGCTGGAACTGCATCACGGTGGTGCCCGGTGCGATCAGCGCCATTCGCAAGGATGCGATTGACAAGGCGGGCGGTCTTAGTTTGCAGACGCTTGCTGAAGATACTGACCTGACGCTTTCACTGCACAAACATCAACAAAGGATCGTTTACGTGCCCGATGCGATCGCGTGGACAGAGGCGCCAGAAAGCGTGCGCACATTGGCGCGACAACGTTTTCGCTGGGCCTACGGCACGCTGCAATGTCTTTGGAAACATCGCGACATGGTATTCAACTGGAACTATCGCGCGCTTGGCTGGTTTAGTTTGCCGAGTATCTGGTTTTTCCAGATCATCCTTGTGGCCGTCACTCCGATGGTGGATTTGTTTTTGCTCGCCTCGCTGCCGTTTGGTGCCTGGCGCGAGGTGATGCCATTCGTTATCACGTTCCTTGCCATGGATGTGATTCTCGCCACCCTTGCGTGCATTTTGGAACACGAACCGATCGTGCGCGCCTGGCGAATTCTCCCGATGCGCCTGATTTATCGTCCGATGCTCAGCTACTGCATCTGGAAGGCGATCTTGCGCGCGGTGAAAGGTGCATGGGTGAGTTGGGGCAAACTCGAGCGTACAGCCAGCGTACCAGTGCGCGCGTAGATTTTTCGATCTTCGCATCAATGAAACTGCCGAGACGCCGGATCACATACATCCTGCCTGTGCGCTCAGCGAATGTCTTGTTAGTTCTTTTCCCGGCGCTGATGGGGCTCTCCGCTTGTCGCAAGAATACGCCGCAAGTGTATGTCGATCCAAATGGCCCGGTCGAGATTGTCATTCCCGAACGGAGCGCGTATACGGGCGCATTCATGGATTTTGGAGACGAGGAAGACGACGTGACACTGGAGATGATCGAGGATTTCGAGACAATGGTTGGCAAACATCAGGCGATCATCGCGTCATCGAGTTATTGGGGTGAGCAAAGTTTCCCGACAGCAAATTTGAACGTAGTCTGGCGACACGGTTCACTGCCGCTCGTTTTCTGGTCGCCGTGGGACCGGCCCTATGAACAAAATCGTGGCCCCGACAAGTTTAATCTGAACGACATCATCACTGGGAAATGGGATGCTTACATCGACAAATGGGCCGATGCCGCACGGGCGTTTGGTCATCCGTTAATTGTGGCGTTTGGCGTGGAAATGAATGGTGATTGGTTCCCGTGGTCGGGCATCTATTACGGCGGCGATCAATGGGATGATGTGCGCGACAGTTGGAAAGGCCCGGAAAACTTCAAGGCGGCTTATCGCCACGTGGTGGATCGCGTCCGCGCGCGGGGAGCGACAAACATCAAATGGATGTTTCATACGAACAATTACTCCTATCCGCTGGACACCTGGAATTTCGCGCCTTCGTATTATCCCGGCCCCGACTACGTGGATTGGCTCGGCTTGAGCGTTTACGGCCAGCAGTTCAAAGACGAACCAAATCCGGATATCGGTTCACTTATGGATTGGCCGTACCAGGAAATGTGCGGCCTCGATCCGAAGAAGCCAATCATGATCGCCGAATGGGCGACCGGCGAATTTCCACTTTCGGTCAACGAGCCCGGTATCAGGAAAACTGAGTGGATCAAACAAGGCCTCGACCTTTTCCGCACGCATTATCCGCGCGTTAAAGCTGCTGTTTATTGGCACGAACGCTGGCAAAACCCCGATCAGTCCTACAGCAACTTGCGCGTCAATTCCTCCGTCGAATCATTGAATGCATATCGCGAAGGCGTCTCCAATGCCAATTGGTTAGGCAATCTGATTCTACGGGCGGTTCCGAGATCGACTGCAAAATAACGCTTTGGGATATCGCTGAAGGGTACGGTTCTGAGGAGCCGATGCGCCGTGTCCGTTATCAGACGCATGAGACGCTGCAGTGGCACAATGCTGCCACAGGCGCATCGCTTCGCGTTTCCTATCCAAGCGAGGAGATCCTTCTCATTCCGATTTCCGGTCAATAATTTTCCTGAACATTTGCAAAACAAAACTATGAAAACAAAATCCGTTGTAATCATCGCAGTCGCCGCTCTCCTGCCGATTGCAGGATTTGCGCAACCTTCGCCGCCAAGCCCGCCGGCTCCGTCTGCGCCACCGGCACTGCCGGAGCGACACGAAAAGATGCCGAAAGTGCCAGTCACATTTCTAGGCGTCGAGACGTCCGAAGTGCCGAGCGTTGTGAGCGAGCAATTGGGCTTGGCGAAAGGCTTTGGACTGGTCGTTGACTACATTGTGCCAGATGGCCCGGCAGCCGCGGCTGGCGTGCAGCAGAACGACATCATCAAAATGTTGAATGATCAAATCCTGATCAATCCAAACCAGCTTTCCAAGCTCGTCCGCAGTTTTTCGGAAAGAACGAACGTGACGCTCACTATCTTGCGCAAAGGCCAGGAGCAAAAAATAACCGTTAAGCTAACGAAAAAAGAAGTGCCAGAACGATGGGAATTCGGTCCAGGGCACCATCAGCATTCAGGTTTTCCCTTCGGCGATCAAGGGTTCGGTGCAGTGGGCGAGCAGTTCAACGATTTCAAAGATCAATTAGGGGACGCCAAGCATGGCATGATTCACGATGCGGTGATGAAAGCGCACGAGGAGGCGAGACGCGCGCGCGATGAAGCCCGTCGTGCCGCGCAAGACGTCCACATTTTGACAAGGGATAACGGCGCGTTGAGGGCCACCAAGATCGATATTGGCAAAGCACAGATCGTTTTCTCCGATGAAAAAGGCGAGATGAAATTGGAGGCAGTGGATGGGAAAAAACTGCTCACGGCCAAAGATCCCCAAGGTAAACTGCTCTTCAGCGGTCCGGTCGAAACAAAGGAGGACCTAGATAAGGTTCCTCCGGAGGTTCGCGAGCGTTACGACAAGTTGCAGCAACATGATTTGCCGGCCGTTGCTCCGCGAGCCGGCATCGATAAGGATGACGACTCAGCTGACGCGAATGACGATCAAGATGAAGCTTCTGAGTCTTCATTAGAGCAAGTCTCGTTGCAATTGCTTCCACATAAGGCGGAAGCATTTCGCACTGGTCTGATTTGAGGCAGGGACTCCGCCGAGGCCTTAACCCGGCCCGGCCAGTCGCTCGGCGGAGTTTTCTTGTCGATCTTGAGCGGCCCGCCGTATAACGCTCCCCGTGAAGATCGATAATCTCACCCGAGCTTTCATCTTCAGTGCGTTCTTATCAGTCGCGGCAGTCTCACCGGCGCAAACCACTTCTCCCGCTCCGACCGCGCCATCGCTCGAGCAGCGCGTCGCCGATCTCGAAGCTTATCTAAATAATTCAGCGCGCGGTGCCGATGCCACAAACGCGGCCGTCGTCTCGAACGTGCCCGGGCCAGGTCCCGGTCACAACGCCTGGATGATGACCGCGTCGGCGCTCGTGCTTTTTATGACGCTTCCTGGTCTCGCTCTTTTTTATGGCGGCCTTGTTCGGGCGAAGAACGTTCTTTCCGTCCTTGCGCAATGTCTCGGTATTGCGGGTCTGGTCACGATTCTTTGGTGGGCGGCCGGTTATTCACTTGTCTTCTCGCGCGGTTCCGCGTTTCTCGGCGGACTGAAGTTCGCTTTTCTCCATGGCGTCGATGCGCGTCCGAATGGCGATTATTCGTATTGGGTTTCGCAAAATGTCTTCGCGATGTATCAACTCATGTTCGCGATCATCACGCCGGCATTGATCATTGGTGCGGTCGCGGAGCGGATGAAATTCGCGGCCGTGCTTGTTTTTGTCGCCGTGTGGATGTTCGCCGTTTATTTCCCGATCGCCCACATGGTGTGGGGAATCGATGGATGGATGAATGGCCTCTGGAATCCGGCTGCGAAAATCACCGCCATCGATTTTGCCGGCGGAACTGTGGTGCACATGTCTTCCGGTTGGTCAGCACTGGTTCTTTGCATTCTTCTAGGCCATCGACTCGGATTTAGAAAAGAAGTCATGGCGCCGCATAGCATGGTCCTTTGCATGGTCGGGACCGGATTACTTTGGGTAGGTTGGTACGGCTTTAACGCCGGGAGCGCTCTCGCGCCGGATGGAATCGCCGCGAACGCGTTTATGACGACGACTCTGGCTACGGCTGTTGCCTCATTCACGTGGGCGATGCTCGAGTACGCGCTGCGGGGCAAACCAAGCGTGCTCGGATTTTGTTCCGGTGCGCTTGGTGGGCTGGTTGTAATCACACCAGCGTGCGGATACGTCGATCCAACCGGCGCAGTCATCACCGGCGTCGCTGCCGGGATTGTCCCATTCTTTGCCTGCACAAAACTAAAATCCTGGTTCCACTATGATGACGCGCTCGACACGTTCGGCATTCATGCGGTTGGAGGAACGCTCGGCGCGTTTCTGACCGGAGTTTTGGCAACCGCCTCGGTGAATCCGAATTTAGCGAAACTCGCCGGACGCGCGTTATGGGTTGAACAACTGAAAGCGATCGCCATCACGATCGCCGTCGCCGTTGTCGGCAGTGCGGTCATTGGTGCGATCGTTCGCGGCGCAATCGGCCTACGCATCGCGCCTGAAATCGAGCGACAAGGTCTCGACATCAACGAACATGGCGAAGAGGGTTATATCACTTCATGAGCATGTCGATCCTCAGAGAATTTCCTAACGAATGAATCAAGAGATCGAACATCTCAGGTTGCGTAGATTCGAACAATCCGATCAGCTTCTGGAAACCGGAGCCCCTTTAGAAAAAATTCGTCGATCAAACTGAAGATCGTCGCATTAAGTCCCAATCCCAGGCCGAGTGTTAGGACCGCGAGAAGCATGAAGCCGGGCGACTTGCGCAGCTGGGGCGCTGCTAAAAAGAGCTGACTCATTATCTCCGGTTAATGTTGTTTCTATCAACGTTCGAGGAGTAGGACATTGATATGACAATTTCGGACTCACTGACCAGGATGATCCATTCGACTGAGGACTTCATTCAAGGCGTCCCTAAACCTTCGCGCAGCATCATTCTCTTTTTGGGCGGCAATTTTTGCGACGAGTTGAACCAGAACATTACTCTGCGTCCGCACCCTCACGTACTCCGGGATGTCGATCTTAGGCTCTTTCCAAAGATGGTTGTTCTCCGCGATAAGTGCCTTGAACCACTCATCAAAACTCGATTGGTCGAAATCCTTCCCGTCAACGATCGACAATAATGCTGCGGCGATTCGCCTGTCCTCACCCCAAACGAAAACGGAAGGGACGGTTCGGCAGCGCTGGGCAATTGCCGCAATAATTTTCTTTTGATCTTCTCCAGAAAGCTTTGGATTGCGGGCAAGAAACTTCAATAGGTCTGCGACATGAGCAGTGGCGTGCGCCCATCCTTTCACCGGGACATATCCCCGCACATCCTTTTCGCTAGCATAGCACTGCAACGCAGTCTCTAGCGTTTCTTTGAATGCAGAGTCCGATAAGAACGGCTTCTGCAAATCCTGCGCAGCCAAGATCGACATGTAGAGGGCGGAAAAGGAACGACCAAACACCGTGTCGTTTTCTGACTCGCCAATGTGAGAGATCATCACCGGCAGCAATTTAGCGCGAAGCGCCTCAAGCTGTTCGCCAGTGAGCAAATTGTTGCGATAGATCCAATTTGCCAGGATTTCGTACCCGCAGCTGTCCCGGAGCGATGGATCAGTCGAACCCGCCAGGTCTGTTATTTCAAGAGCGAGCGCACCTGCCGATTCGTGCGAGGGCACCGCGAAATTATGTTCTTTGATTGTCTTCCAAAAAGCAGCATTATGAGCCTCGTTGACGGCAGAAATCGGCAGGACGGGCTGAAACGCAGCGATCAAAATTGCCCAGCAGTAGAGTCC
>QHMQ01000213.1 GCA_003217835.1 Verrucomicrobiota bacterium | reverse complement strand
GAAATGGCTTTCGGCCGGCCTGACGTTTGTCAATCTCTCGACTGTTTGTGGCCTCCTTATAGGAATGGCTGGGAACGGTTTGAACGAACTAAGCGCGATTTTCGCGCTTGTATCAGGCGGAGCATTCGCTCTTGCAGCGTATCTCGGAACTTCTGACACTGCCGTTCAGCGGAAGAACGTAAATTCTCCAGTAGTAGAACAAAAACGTTCTAAGTCTAAGCGGCAGTTGGAGACTGTCGTGCAACAGCGCACTTCACCGATGGCGAGGCGCTACCGTCATCTGTGGTTTTGGGGGATCGCGATATGCTTCGTTTTGTTTGCCCTGCGCTCCTTTTGCTGGCTTCTCTATATCGACGGAGAAGAGCTCAAAATTCAGTCTCCAAACAACCTGGGCGATCTAGCGCTGCATATCACATTGATCAGGAATTTCGCGAGTGGCGTCGCGCTTTGGCCGGACAACCCGATCTATGTTTTTAGCAAACTAAGATATCCGGCGGGGATGGATTTATTCAACGCTCTGCTCTGTTTGGTTCATCTCGACCTGACGCGCGGATTGGTTTGGGTGGGACTAGTTGCGTCACTCGCGACGTTTTACGCGTTTTTCCGCTGGGCCGGCACCTTCGGTATCGCCGGATTTCTGTTTAATGGGGGCATTGCAGGTTTCGAATTTTTTAAAACGCTGAAGTTTCTTGATTATCAGGGCTCAAAAACAATCGCTTGGAAAAGCATTGCGCTATCGATGTTTCTGACGCAGCGCGGCTTGCTTTACGCTATTCCGGCCGGATTGCTCCTTTTATATCAATGGCGCGCAAAGTTCTTCGCCCGATCCGATCAAGTTAAATCGGATTCGGCGCGACCGCCGTTACCGTTTTGGGTTGAATGCGCACTTTATGCTTCGATGCCGCTCTTTCACGTGCACACTTTCATAGCGCTTTCGATCCTTCTGGGCTTTTGGTTTTTGATCGGTCGGCCAGCAATGCAAAAACAATTGTTATTGCTCGCTGGCTGCGCTTTTCTGCCAGCGACATTTTTTGTCTGGCTGGTCACTGATCAATTCCGAGCGCGCCACATTCTAGAATGGAAACCCGGCTGGGTTCAGACGGACGCGGATTTCGCCAGGCCATTCTTCGAATTTTGGGGCGTGAACTTTGGGATCACCCTCCCGTTGATTCTTCTCCTGATTGTGTTTTGCTCGTGGCGCTTTTGGAAAAATGACGCGCACTCGATTTTCAATTTGCCGACCAGTCTCGCGTTCTTGATCCCAGCCGTCGCGATCTTCCTTTTCGCCTGCAATGTGAAAACAGGACCGTGGTACTGGGACAACATGAAGCTGATAATTTGGGCTTACTTCATTATACTGCCATTTCTCTGGCAAGACTTGATCGCAAACTGGCCGATCGACCTTCGGATTTGTACTTGCGTCGCGCTCTTCGGGTCGGGATTTATTAGTTTGATTGGTGGTTTGGCTGCGGGAAGACCTGGCCTGGATTTTGCCGTTCGCGCAGAAGTCGACGGAGTCGGCGCGGCTGTGCAAAAAGTGCCAGCCGAGGCGCGCTTTGCCGCATATCCGACTTATAACCATCCTTTACTGTTGAATGGTAGAAAGGTTGTCCTTGGATATCCGGGCCACCTTATGTCGGAAGGATTCGACTACGCATCTACCCAAGACAAGCTTACGTCGCTCATGCAGGGCGAGGTAAATTGGCGAGAGATTGCGCATGAGCTACAGGCGCGCTACCTATTTTGGGGCCGCGAAGAAAAAGCCAACTACAGCACCAGTCGACGGCCATGGGAACAAACGGCCGCGCTTGTAGCGTCTGGAAATTGGGGCGTGATTTATGATCTGGAGCCAACAGCGGCTCGGCGTTGAAGGGGGCCCTAACGTTTTTTCACGCGTGGAAGGTCTCGACTCATGAAATCCAGATTCAAGGGCTGACGCGCGCAATCTTGTTTGCGAGCGACCCGAATCATATGGCGACGCTTCCGTCGTCTTCGAAACGGATGCGCGAGGAAGATGAAATAGATCGCGGTCACAAGATCGACAAAACTGCAGGGCGGACTCGTTAGCTTAAGCCGGGCCATTCGTAAGGCGGTGAAGACATTTTCAGCTGTGAGCTGCCCCGGCATAGGGATACTCGTGTAATGGTGACCAAACGCGTGCAGCCGATGGGCATCGGACGTGGCGATCAATGGCTTGCCAAAACGCGACGCCACCTTTTCCGCGCGACGATTTGGATTCAAGAAGCCTTTGTGAAAATGGCAAATTTCAATCGCGTCGAAGCAATCGATTTCTTTGAGCAAGCGCGACCCGATTGAGCTGCCAAAAACATAAAATGGATGAGGCGCGATCGTAAAAATTGAGGTCCCACGCTGTGCGCGCAGGCGTCGTAAATCATCAAAATCTTTGATCCCAGCGATTTCTTCGCCAGTCACATTCAGCACGATCACATCCGCGCCGCACAATCTCAGTTCCGCCGCAGGAATAAGCAAAATGCCCATTGCTGCCGCGTCGGCGAACACCTGTTGTCGATCAAAGACGGCGTCGTGCAGGGTGATCGCGAGGACGCGAAAGCCAAGCGCCCGTGCGCGCTCAAGCAATTGGTGCGCGGAATAGTCGACGGCGTCTTTGGGATCATCGAGGGTGTGGATATGAAGATCGAGTTTTAGCGAATCGCCTTTGCCGTTCTCACCCGCCGGAATCGACAGCATCCGGAAGGGTAGCTGCATATCACCCAAATTTCACATCGCGTGCTCTCACCGGTGCTCACGCTTGGTTCGGGTATCGATTGCGATTATGAGCACGAGTAAGAGCAGGAGGCCAGAAAGGATGCTTGCCACGCCGCGTGGTCTGCGGAAGATTCTGCACGCATTCCAAATTCAAACGCTCGGGTGGTGGAATGGCAGACACGTACGTTTGAGGGGCGTATGCCGAAAGGCATGCGGGTTCAAGTCCCGCCCCGAGCACCACTTGGTTGTTCCGAAGGCTCGTCATTTGCTCGGTCATAACTCAAGACTCGTCTGCAGTGGTGTTGGCGGAATTAGAACTTTGCGCAGTATGTCGCTTCCGATAGCGTCGTAGTATATGGATTCCCTTTATCTTGTTGGCGTCGCAGTACTGGCGCTGTTCGCGTTCGTGCTTGCGATCATCCTTTTTAACTTCTTCGGTCTCTGGATCCGGGCCCGAATCGCAAACGCGCCGGTCAGTCTCGGCAAAATGGTTGGAATGCGGCTGCGCAAAGTCCCGGTGGGTTTCATTGTCGACAACCGCATTACGGCGGTGAAAGCAGGTCTGCCAATCGCGAGCGATCCGCTCGAGGCGCATTATCTGGCCGGCGGGAGTGTTGATCAGGTCGTTCTCGCCTTAATTGCGGCAGACAAGGCAGGCATTTCGCTCGATTTCAATCGCGCTTGCGCCATCGATTTGGCCACCAAAGGCACCGGCAAGACCGTTCTCGAAGCCGTGCGTACCAGTATCAATCCGAAAGTGATCGATGCCCCCAGTCCGAATATGGGCCGGGCGACCATCGACGGCGTCGCCCAAGATGGCATCGGTGTGAAAGTGAAAGCACGCGTCACGGTGCGCTCGCACCTCGATCGGTTCGTCGGTGGCGCTACCGAGGAAACGATCATAGCGCGCGTTGGCGAAGGCATTGTAAGCGCGATCGGCTCGGCTCATTCCTACAAGGAAGTGCTGGAAAACCCGGATCGCATTTCAAAGACGGTGCTCGCCAAGGGTCTCGACAGTAATACAGCGTTTGAAATTCTCTCAATCGACATCGCGGATGTGGATGTCGGTGATAATATCGGCGCGAAGTTGCAGACCGAACAAGCCGACGCGGACAAGCGCGTT
>QHMQ01000080.1 GCA_003217835.1 Verrucomicrobiota bacterium | reverse complement strand
TCTGGCAATCGACAAAGGCGAAGTTGACGCCGTCTGCAACGCCGAACCGATCGGTAGCTTGCTAATAGCGGAGGGGAAGGTGAGAAACATTGCCGACCAGATAGTAGACGAGCCCTACGCCAGCGAATATTGCTGCGAGGTGATCGCTAACGGCAAATGGGTCGACGCCAATCCACATAGAGCAGCGGCAGCCACACGCGCCTTGTTGAAAGGCGCCAAGTGGGTCGAAACCAACCCGAAGACCGCCGCGCTTCTCGCGGTTGAAAAGAAATATCTCGCCTCAACACCCGAACTGAACACCGCCGCCCTCGCGCGTTTGCGCTACGTACCAAGCGTCAGATTGGCTGAGGAGTCGGTCCACACGGCCGGTAGGGAGATGAAAGTCGCGAAGATGCTGGCTCCGGAGACCGATACCGAAGCGTTGGCTAAACGCGCATTTATGCATCTTGATGGCGTTAGCGACGAATGGATTAAGAGCCTCCAGGTGGAAACAGTCGCCGGCGGACAGGTTTCGCCAGACGAAGATACTCGCTTGATCGCGGCGTTGATCCAGAAAGACACCGAAGATTCATGCTGCCGAAGACAAATGTTCGATCAGCCAGATCAGGAGGCACCGAATCTGGCCGATCCTGACGCGCCATGTCTTTCGAAAACGATGATCACAGCCGAACGAACGCAGTAGAAGAACTCAAGCCGCAAGTTTCTATTAGTCGATGACACCCTCCAATGGGAACGAGGATGCATTCACCACTCCGCCTTTGGTGAAATCACGCGCCCAGACTCTTCCGGCCGCTCCGGTAGGCGCACGCTTGCGAACACTGTTGACGTTTTCGTTGGCCGTCGCAGTCGCTCTTGCTGTTCATCTGTTTGTTTCCAAAAAGGAACCGGCGCTCGAAACCCGTTCATACACCGTATTCCTTTGCGCTGTTCTCGCCATAGCCCTTCTCACTGCGCCAGCTCAGGTGCTTTGGAGCAGTTTGCGCCGATGGAGGCAGAACATGCATCCGATTCTTGCCGCAGTAGCGTTACTGCTCTGCCTTTGGGAAATAATCACTTCTGGTTTGCGTTTGCTTCCGCTTCCCTATTTTCCCAGCCCGGCAAAAGTCCTGCAAAGCTTAATCAGCGACCGTATGCTCCTGTTCGATAGTACCTGGCACTCGCTTATTCTCTTGATCAGCGGGTACGCGCTGGGTGTGGTCGCTGGCTTGATCAGTGGAATTTGCATTGGTTGGTCGTCGCCGATCCGCTATTGGGGAATGCCGGTCCTAAAGGTCGTTGGTCCGATACCGGCGACCGCGTGGATTCCACTTGCCATGGTTATCTCGCCCTCGGCCGTTGTTTCCGCGGCCGCGCTGATTGCACTCGCCGTCTGGTTTCCGGTAACGATGTTGACCGCCTCGGGCATTTCCAACACTCGGGCATCTTATCTCGACGTCGCGCGAACCCTCGGCGCAGGGCGCGGTTATTTGATCTTTCGCGTTGCCGTTCCAGCCGCGATCCCAAATATTTTCATCGGCCTTTTCATGGGGCTGGGCGCTTCGTTCCTGACCCTCGTCGTGGCCGAAACGGTCGGCGTTAAATCGGGGCTGGGCTGGTACGTGAGCTGGGCACAAGGTTGGGCGGAGTACGGCAAAGTTTTCGCCGCGCTCATCATAATGGCCGCTTTTTTCTCCACTATCATGACCATGTTATTCAAAGTTCGAGATCGGGTACTCGTCTGGCAAAAGGGAGTGATCAAGTGGTAGTCGTCGCCGAAGGTAAAGCCTCTTCGCTCCGCCTTCACGAAGTCAGCAAGAGTTTCCCTGCACCGGATGATCCACTCGCGCGACATGCGGCTCTTCAAAACGTGTCGCTTTCGCTGGCCGCCGGTGAACTAGTTTCGCTCGTTGGTCCGAGTGGATGCGGCAAATCCACGCTCCTGCGCCTCCTTGCCGGGCTCGACTCACCGGATTCCGGCGAAGTTTTCATCGGCTCGGAACCAATTAAGAGCCCTGGCGCGGAACGCGGATTGGTCTTTCAAGACCCAAGCTTGTTTCCGTGGCTTACTGTTCGAGGGAACATCGAGGCGGGTCTCGTCGCCCGGCATGTTCTGCACGAAAAGCGACATGAGGTAGATGAATTCATGCGGCTCGTCGGTCTGGAGGGTTTTGCCAACGCCTATCCACACCATCTTTCCGGCGGGATGGCGCAGCGCGTTGCTTTGGCACGCGCGCTTGTCAATCATCCGAAAGCGCTGCTTCTCGATGAGCCCCTCGGCGCGCTCGATGCCTTTACGCGTATGCGCATGCAAGATGAAGTGCTTCGTCTTTGGCAGGCCCGGGGCACGACCATGCTCCTCGTCACTCACGACATCGACGAAGCCATTTATATGAGCAATCGCATTGTCATCATGACCCAGCGTCCTGGAAGAATCGAACAGACTATTTCGATTGCCTTGGAACGGCCGCGCGACCGTAGCCACCAAAATTTCCTTCGGCTTCGTGGCGACATCCTCGAGCTTCTGCATTTCGCCGGCAACGCTTCGATAGAAAACAAAAGCTAAATAGGCTGCCGCCGCCCGATAGGCCAGCGGCGTCCCGCGACCATCCAGGAAATCGTCGATGTCGATCTGTCGCGTCCGCGCGACCTCGATTCGCCCGGCTATCTCGAAAAACGCGACCGTATCTTCCGTGTCATGGGGATGAACCTGCGCGTCGGCGAAGCAAGCGCGGCTGCCTGACGTGAGCGCTGGAGCCGGCAGTCGGATTCGAACCGACGACCTGCTGATTACAAATCAGCTGCTCTACCAGCTGAGCTATGCCGGCAAAAAGACGCGCGCAGTTTACCGCACACGTCCAGCGTTAACAAGTTGTCGTCGCTTTTATTCGCGGACGCGCGTGTAGGCCGAGAGCGGTTCGGCCGTTTCCAGATTCTTGATCACGGTGCTGAGGTAAACTGATTCAGGATAGAAGGCTTTGTATTTTGTGATCTCGGCGCGATTCAAAACCTTGAATCCATAACGCTCGAACATCTTTTCGCCACGTCGGCTTTCAAATGTGACGATCTGCCCGTAAACACGTTTCTCACCCGAGCGGTAGAGATAACTCAGATACGCGCTCATTAGAGCGCGCGTCGTAGAAACCTTGCGTGCATCCGGGAGAAGATTGATGTGAAAATGCGCAACGCGACGCGGTGCGGCTGGCACTTCGCGCCACCCGTGGACGAGCGTCCAACGGATGAAGCGCCGCGAGCGTGCGTTGTAGCGAATGTAGCGGGTAAGCGCGCGGAAAAAGAGCCAAACATTTTGATAGAACGCATAGATCTGATTGCGCAGGGGCTTGCGTGAGCCAAGCAGATAGCCTCGAATCTCGCCGTCGATTTCAAGGAGGAAGCACGATTCGGGTTCGTGGTCGGTATAGTAAGTCGTAAGAAAATCGGCGAACAATTGTCGATCTTCGTAAACGGGATCGATCGGTTCGCCGAGGAACCCAGTTTGGCAGCACAAGCGCCTCACAGCGGCGCGATCGCAATCGCGATAGCTTCGAATTGTGAATGACCTCTCGCTCTTCATTCGTTGATGGTTCCTGTGTAACCGGAGCAGACCTCGCGGTAAATACAAAAAAACTGCTCAAACACACACGGCCACGCATAATCTGCTCCGGCATATTGTGCTGCAGTGCTACCCAACGTCTGCAGTTTTTGCGCGCTCAATGCCTCAACGGCATCGGCGAGAGCCTCCGCAGTGTTTTCTCGAGCCCACGATTCCTGCTCATGACAAATAATCCGGTCCATGTAACTGCCGTGAATTCCCACCACGGGCGTGCCGCAGGCCTGACTTTCCAGCGCGACAAGGCCAAATGTTTCCTGAACGCCCGGGTGAACGAACAGATCGGCCGCGCGATAATAGCGCGCAAGATCAGTCGAATCGGTGCAATACTGAATCCACGAGACGTTTCCGGTATGCCGCTGTGACTCTCGAACCTGATGGCGCTGCGGTCCGTCCCCGATTATAAGCAGGTGAAAATCGTTTGGCCGCCGCCGGTGCAAGAGATCGAAACTGCGAAACAACGTTTCAGTGTTCTTTTCCTTGGCCAACCGGCCGACGTACAGAAGCAACTTCTGACTTCGGGTAATCCCTAACGACTCACGCGTCGTGTGTCCGTCGTCTGGCGCCGGTTTGAAGATGTCGGTGTTTACGCCGAGGCGGACGGCGCGCACATTGCGCACCCCCCAGTCAGAGAGAAGTTCCGCCAACAGTTCCGATGGTACGAGCGTGGCCTGAAATTGATTATAGAGCTTGCGCACGTAACCGCGCGTCAACTTCATTGCGCGATGCGTCCCGCGTTTGCCGAGAAATTTCATGCCGCTACGCAAATATGCTTCGGGGAAATGCGAATGATAAAAACCGATGACCGGAATTTTCTGGGAACGCCCGATGGCGATCGCCTTCCAACCAACTTGGTATGGATCGCTCGATTCGATTATATCAGGACGTTCCTGTTCTAAAATCTCTTCGACGGCGCGCAGGTTCAGAAGTGCCCGATAGCGCGACGCGCGCGAAAGCAATGGGGAGCGAATGGAATAAATGCGTGACCGGCCATTGCAGGTCATTTGCGTTTTCGGCCCAGGAACGATGAGGATATGTTCGGTCGCCGGTAAGTAGTTGCCGATGTACGCGATCTTTTCGTGAACATAACGTTTCACCCCGCCGCTCAGCGGCGAATAGAACTGAGTCAGATCGCAAATCTTCACCGTCGAAAATCGACTAGGAAAATTGTCAGGCGCGCGATTCCAGTTCGCTTAAGTAACGCTCCGCATCCATGGCGGCGGCACAGCCTGTGCCAGCCGCAGTAACCGCTTGTTTGTAGACGCGATCTGCCACATCGCCCGCGATAAAAACACCGGGGTGTTTGCTCTCAGCCAAATTTTTCGCGATCAAATACCCTTCCGGGTCGGCGTCAAGTCTTCCCGCGAACGCTTGGGTGTTGGGATCGTGACCGATGGCGACGAACACGCAGGCCACAGGCAACTCGCGCTCCTCGTTTGTTTGCACATTTCGCAAGCGGACCGCCCGCATCTCACCTTTTTCATCTGGAATATATTTTGTCACGACTGTATTCCAGATTGGCTCGATCTTTTTGTTCGTGAAAACGCGGTCGGCCATGATCTTGGAGGCGCGCATTTTGTCCCGCCGATGAATCAAATAAACCTTTGAGGCAAAACGGGTGAGAAAAAGCGACTCTTCGGCCGCTGAATCTCCGCCACCGATCACACATACGGGCACATTCTTGTAAAATGCACCATCACAGGTTGCACACGAGGTGAGACCGTGTCCGATCAATTTCTCCTCGTTTTCGAGCCCCAAATAACGCGCGGAAGCTCCACTGGCGATAATGAGTGCCTGCGTCTCCAGCCATTCGTCATCGGCTTTGATGCGAACGTGACTGTTGCGGGGCTCAAAATCCGTCACCTCGGCGTAAGAGAAGCGCGCGCCGAATTTTTCCGCTTGTTTGTGCATGTTTAAGATGAGTTGCGGTCCATCAATTCCTTCAGGAAAGCCCGGGTAATTTTCAACCAGTGTCGTCGTGGAGAGCTGACCGCCAGGTTGTCGACCCTCAAGCACGAGTGGACCAAGGTTGGCGCGCGAAGCGTAAATCGCCGCCGTTAGCCCGGCGCAGCCGCTCCCCACAATGATAACCTTTTCCATGAGTAAACTTAGCACACGGCGCAAGCCGGAACACAGACTTCCAATTCGCCACAGGACGAATCCGTCCACCGTGCGGATCTGTGCGTCGATCAGGCTTCCAGTCTGTCCTGCTCAATGGGGCTCGCTATGAAGAACAGCCATCGGAATGACCCGCTGGCCGCAGTGACTGCAGCGTGTTCAGCGCGCAAAGATCGACAACAGGATTGCGCCACGTACTCTCCGCCATGCCGGAGCTGGCGGAGGTCGAATGGTATCGTAAGCAATGGAATCCTGCTCGTGGCGACGAGATTGTCGATGTCCGCCTGCATCCGCGGAACCGCGTTTTTCGCGGAACGAACGCGCGCGCGCTTCAGGAAAGCCTTGTCGGCGAAAAGTTGTTGAATTCGGGCGTCCGCGGCAAACGAATGTTGTTTCAATTTTCGGGCGACAGCTGGCTCGGAATTCATCTCGGCATGACGGGCAAAATCCGTGTCGAATCGGCGAGTTTTCGGCCAAACAAGTATGGCCATCTAGTTTTGTATCAACGCGAACGTGCGCTGGTCTTCACCGACTCGCGACAATTCGGTCGAGTGCGTTTTCACCATGGCCCGGATGAGCCCGATTGGTGGAAGAGTAGCGTTCCCGAGATAATTTCGCCAGAGTTCGATCGAAAATTCGTCGATCAATTCTTGGATCGACATCGGAAAGCGCCGATCAAAGCCGTTTTGCTCATGCAATCCGGCTTCTCAGGAATCGGTAATTGGATGGCGGACGAAATTTTGTGGCGAGCAAGAATTTTGCCATCGAAGCGGACAGGAAAATTAAGCGAGCGTGGACGCGCAGCGATTTTCCAAGCAACAAAATTTGTCGTGCGCAAATCACTGCAAACGCTCGGCAAAGATTTTTCCGATCCGCCGCGCAATTGGCTAATCCATC
>QHMQ01000079.1 GCA_003217835.1 Verrucomicrobiota bacterium | reverse complement strand
AACTGCTGCACCAGTTTGGCATTGAGCGGATCGCGAAAAATACCGCGCTGACCTTGAGCGGGGGCGAGAAACGGCGCCTGACCATTGCGCGCTCGCTGGTGACCAAGCCAAAGCTGCTGATGCTTGACGAACCGTTTAGTGGCGTCGATCCGATTGCTGTCTACGACGTGCAACAGATTATCGTGAACCTACGCAAGTTGGGGCTCGCCATCATGATCACCGATCACAATGTACGCGAAACCTTATCGATCGTGGATCGCGCCTATTTGATTTTCGAAGGTCGCGTCGAGAGTGAAGGGACAAAGGATTTTCTGATCAACGATCCTATTAGCCGGCAGCTTTACCTCGGCGAACGCTTCAAGATGTAGTTATCGATTTTCCCCTCAGCCGGTCCTAATTTATTTTCCGGACCGACAATCCAATCTTTTGGTTGATCGGAATTAAAGAGGCCGGTAGAGTCCGGCCAGGGCAATGGAGTTTGCCATCCCGAAGGGGAAAATCGCCTGAGCTAATGACTCCTACTAACGCCGAAAGGCAATGGTCGGAGTTTTTTTTATGCTCAATTGCAATTGGGTAATACCAGGCGGTACGCTCGAAACCGGCGCACGGTGCTCGGCTTGCGGTCGGTTCGCGCCGCCATTTGAAAGGGTTTTCCCGCTCGGGAAGCGTTTGTCTGAAAGGGGGCGATTCATAAACGGCGTCACAAGAATAATTGGAAGGAGAGGAACTTATGCTGAATAACATCTGGTTTATTGCGGCGATCTGGATGGGGCTGGCGCTTGTCGGCAGTTTAATCTCGATCTGGACGGGAATTTCCGTGGCGTTGATTGAGATCCTGGTCGGAGTAGTGGCCGGTAACATTGCGCTGGGGTTCGAGGGCGGTACCCTCCAGATCGGGATCGCGGGTGGCAACATCGATGCGGGACAACTGCACCATGTACTGCAATCAACGGAATGGACAAACTTCCTGGCCATGCTTGGCGCCGGCGTGCTGACATTTCTTGCGGGTGCTGAAATTGATCCGCACTCGCTCAGGGCCAATTGGCGAGCAAGCGTGCTGATCGGGGTTCTCTCTTTTGCGATCCCGTTCGGCGTTGTCTGGTTTGCCGCGCAATTCGTCTTTGGTTGGTCACTGCATCAGGCGCAAATCGCCGGAATTGCGCTGTCCACGACATCAGTTGCGGTCGTTTACGCAGTAATGATTGAGGGTGGTCTTAGCGACACAGCGATGGGCAAAATGATCCTGGCTGCGTGCTTCATCACCGATCTTGGGACAGTGGTCGCGCTTGGTGGTCTCTTTGCCAATTTCAATGTCTGGCTGCTCGTCTTCGTTGCGGTCACGGTGTTCGTGCTGTGGTTCATGCCGAGATGGACGCAGTCCATCATCACACAATTGGGCGCTACGCGAGTAAGCGAGCCAGAGGTAAAATTTATTTTCTTTGTGCTGTTTTTTCTCGGTGGCCTCGCCACGACCGCGAAAAGCGAAGCGGTCCTGCCCGCATATCTGGTTGGACTGGTAGTCGCGGGAGTTTTTCTGCGTGACAAGACCCTTGTGCATCGCATGCGCAGCATTGCCTTCGCGATGTTCACACCATTCTACTTTATCAAAGCTGGGCTTTACGTTTCGCTACCGGCGCTCTGGTCCGGCCTCTTGATCATTGGCGCGTTCTTGCTTTTGAAAATGCTTACAAAAACCGTGGGCGTCTTCCCCGCGGCGAGGCTGCACTACATGCACGCTTCTCATGGCGACCGGTTTAACCTTTGGAACGATTTCGGCATTGTTTGGATTGCAAAACCACATCATCGATCGGACGCAATACACGCTCCTGGTCAGCACGGTGATCTTGAGCGCATTCGTCCCGACGCTTTTCGCCCAGAAATTCTTTCAACCGAGCATCGAAACAATGCACGCCTGGGGACGAATCTACCGCCAAAAAATCCAGGCCTCTGCCTTTCGCATTATGAGTGTCGAGGATGTTAACGGTGAGGAGCATATATGAGCGCAACTTCCGCTCGGTCACGACGAGTCAGTAGGTTTCGCCTGTCGCGCCCCTTTCCCTGCGCCCGAGTTGACACAAAAATGGCAAGCTGAATTTTCGACAGGCCTGGTTGTACCAATCTCCTAAATGCTCAGCGCAACTTCCGCTGAAATATCAGCCGTGCCCTGTTCAAGCCGTAACTTTCTTTGGCTTACTCACACCGTGCTCGACGTCGGCCTTGCATCGCTATTCAGCGATACGTCGCAATCTTAAGTCAAACGCGCGATGTCTATTGGAAATTGACTGTCATTCACGTTAGAAGTTAACACCAATGGCGCAGCAAAGCGGGACCCAAAAGATTACGTCGACAAGCGATCAGCAGAAAAGCGTCCCGGTAGTTACGGTCGAGAGTTTTTACGATTCTCATGCTGAGAAGCTGCACATGAAGTTAGAAGGGCCGCGCGTAGGCTTTCATCGAAAGATTCGCGAGCCCACGATCAATCGTCCCGGTCTGGCGCTTTCCGGATTCTACACTTATTTCGCAGAGAAACGTGTCCAGGTGCTCGGTGCAGCGGAGCACTCATATCTGAAAAGTCTGACTGCAAGAGTACGGGTCAGACGATTTCGCGCGCTTTGTGAGCGCAAGATCCCTTGCTTGGTGATGTCACGCGGATTTCACCTTGCGCCGGAGTTGCTCGCCGTGACCCAGGAAGCAGAGATCGCGGTGTTTCGCACCCCGATGATCACGATGAACTTTATCAACGCGGCGACTATCGCTCTTGAAGTCGATTTTTCGCCGACGGTGACCGAGTTCGGCAGCATGGTGGATATTTTGGGCGTGGGAGTTTTAATTCGCGGCGCGAGCGGTATCGGGAAAAGTGAATGCGTTCTTGGCTTAATCGAGCGTGGCTACAGCCTCGTAGCTGATGACGTGACGCGAATCACTTCGCTCGAAGGTCGCGAGCTTATGGCGACGGCGCCAGAACTGACTCGCAATCACATCGAGGTCCGTGGGATCGGGATCATCAACGTGGCTTCTGTTTTCGGCATTGGCAGTATTCGAATCGAGAAACGCCTCGATCTTGTTGTCACCCTGAAGGAATGGCAGGAGGTCGAGGCCGTTGATCGGATCGGCCTTGACCAGGAATTTTACGAGATTCTTGGGCTCCAGGTGCCGCATGTGACAATTCCGGTGCGACCGGGCCGCGATATGGCGCGTCTAATCGAAGTCGCGGCAATGGATCAAAAACTGAAGGGACTTGGCCAGAACAGCGCGCTCGAATTTAACACCAAGTTGCTCAACTTAATGGAGCACAAGGAATGACTTAATGGGTTTATTGAATCGAAGAGCGAGTCGCGTTGCGTCCAGCCAGAAGATCGAGAAGGAAATTCCGATTGTGAACCGACTCGGTCTCCACGCGCGCCCGGCAGCGATGTTTGTGCGCATCGCAAGCCGTTATCGCTCGGAAATTTGGGTGGCGAAGGAAGGCGAAGAGGTAAATGGCAAGAGTATCATGGGCTTAATGATGCTGGCAGCCGGGCAGGGATCGAGGCTGCGGATCCGCTGCGAAGGCCCGGATGCTGGTAAAGCCATCGAAGAGCTTGAGGAATTAATCAACGCGCGTTTCAACGAAGATTGATTCCGAAAGCTTTCGCGAGTTGACATCCCAAGTAACCTCGCAGTTGGATGAACGAGCAAAACGCGCGACAGGAAATTCGGTTTGAAGGCGCGGGCGTCTCGCCGGGAATTGCCCACGGCCAGATTCATGTCGTTCGCGACGATCTTGACGACGTCGCGCGCTACCGCATCTCGCCTTCCCAAGTCACGGATGAAATTGGGCGCTTCGAAGCCGCCCTCATTCAAACACGTATGCAGATTCTAGAGATGCAACAGCGCATCGCGGAATCAATCGGAGCAAAAGACGCGGCCATTTTCGATGCTCACCTTCTGGTGGTCGAGGACCGGACTTTGATTGACGAAGTGCTGCGGAAACTCGAAACCGACCTCTGCAATGTCGAATGGGTGTTTCAGGAAGTTGCCACGACCTATGCTGAGACCCTCAATAAGATCGATGATCCCTATTTGCGCGAGCGCGCGCTGGATATTCAGGACGTGACGAAGCGCGTGATTCGAAATTTACAGGGCAAAGCACCCAAAACATTTCTTGGACTAAGCGAACCACACATTCTCATCGCGCACAATCTGACGCCGTCGGACACGGCGGCGATGAATCGGGAACACGTGCTTGGGCTTGCCACCGATCTGGGCAGTCGCACTTCGCATACCGCGATTATGGCACGCTCGCTCAACATTCCCGCGGTGGTCGGTTTGCACGATATCACGGAAAGACTTGAGACCGGTCAGCACGTGCTCCTCGATGGAACCAACGGCTTTCTCATTGTCGATCCAACGCCGGAAACGCTTAAGCGTTACGGCGAAATCGAATCGAGAAGAGTCAAAGTCGTGGCGCAGTTGAAAGAGCTTCGCGAAACAGCGTCCACGACGCGCGATGGCCGCCACATTGTCCTCTCGGCCAACATTGAGCTTCCAGAGGACGTCGATGCCGTCGCTGCCAACGGCGCGGAGGGAATCGGGCTTTATCGCACCGAGTTCCTTTACTTGAACCGTAGCACTCTGCCGACAGAAGATGAACAATACGAAACTTATCGAAAAGTGGCGGAGCGCGTCCGGCCCGACCCTTTGATTATTCGAACCTTTGATCTCGGCGGCGACAAATTGGCCCCCGGAACTGTGGATATCAGCGACGAGTTGAACCCATTTCTCGGCTGGCGTGCGATCCGTTTCTGCCTCGAGAACATCGACATCTTCAAAACGCAGTTGCGCGCCATTCTTCGCGCCAGCGCTGTGGGGAATGTAAAAATCATGTTTCCAATGATATCCGGCCTGGACGAATTGCGCGGCGCAATATCCGTGCTCGCCGAATGCAAGGAGGAGTTGTGTGCATCGAAGATCGACGTCGGCGACAAAACGGAAGTTGGCGCGATGATCGAAATCCCGAGTGCCGCCATTTCCGCCGACGTGCTCGCGCGGGAAGTCGATTTTTTCAGTATCGGAACAAACGATCTCATTCAGTACGCGCTCGCAGTCGATCGCGTGAACGAGAGGATCGCGCATCTCTACGAGCCGACCCATCCGGCGGTACTGCGTTTGCTTAAAATGATCGCCGATGCTGCGCATGCGAACGATATCTGGGTCGGTGTTTGCGGCGAGATGGCGGGAGACGTCGCGCTCATTCCGCTTTTGCTCGGGCTGGGCATGGACGAGTTGAGCGCGGGGGCGACCCTTGTGCCGCGGGTCAAGCGCGCGGTGCAAAGTCTGGCTATTCCTGAATGCCGCGAGCTTGTCGAGGAAACGCTCAAGCTTCAGACGCCATCGGAGATTCTGGCGCGGTGCTTGGAGTTAGCGAACAAGCGCTACGGCGACTTACTGGGCTGATGTTAAAGGCTCTATGCGCGTCGCACGACCGCTTTATCTCATTTTCGCAGAGCAAGCGACAGATTCACTCTTCCGATTCAGTCTCAGGATCGGGCTTTAGCCCTTCTTCCTCCATTTTGCGCAGGACGTCGCTCATATCGTCCACTTCGTCCCAAACATCTTGGCTCACGTAAATGGGCGCCTTTTGCTGTGTCGCCATCGCGATGCAATCGCTCGGTCGCCCATCAAGCTCGATGATTTTTTTCTGATGCAATTCGTTTTCAACACGAATGATGACGCGCGCATAGTAGGTTGCATTCTTGAGATCATTGATGATGACTCGCTCGACCTTCGCGCCGAGGGCCGTCATCAAATGTCCGATGAGATCATGGGTGAGGGGACGCTCCTTGGTGATCTGGCGCATGAACATGGTAATCGCGCCGCCCACAGTTTGATCGACATAAATGATGAACACCTTGTCATTATTTCCGATAAACACCGCGCACCCGCCGCTCGTCGGCAAAACAGCCCGCACTTGCACTTCGATCACCGTTTTGTTCATCAGATGGACGGTAGCTGCCCGAGGATGAAAAACAAGCAACGGCGCATCATGTGCTCGCTCGCGCGCTGGCAAAATGGCATCGAAGTCGCATGATTCTAAACATCGAGCAATGACCTGCTCGGATCCAACTTGGCTCGCTGTGAATAAGTGCCGAAAATTTCCTTAAGTGGGCTTGCATGTTCGACTTGGTGATTGAATGTGCGTTTGCGGCTTGCCGCCGCGTCACAAACCACAGATGAAAACTGAGTGGGACGTTGAGTCCGCCATCGCTACTTACAACGTGGATGGATGGGGCCGTGGTTACTTTACAATCAACGGCTCAGGGAACGTGGAGGCGCGTCCATTGCAGGAAAATGGCGGTTGCATCGACCTCCTTGAAGTCGTCAACGAAGCACGCAATCGCGGGCTAGGTTTTCCGCTGGTAATCCGGCTTCAGGATTTGCTGCGGCATCGTGTCGAATCGATCAATCGCGCATTTGAAACCGCGATGTCTGAGTTCGGTTATCGCAACGAGTATCGCGGCGTTTTCCCGATTAAGGTCAACCAATTGCGCGAAGTTATCGAAGAGATTGTCGATGCCGGCCGGCAGTTTCACTTCGGGCTCGAAGCCGGCAGCAAACCGGAACTGGTCGCCGCGCTGGCTATGCACAAGGACCCGGAAAGTCTGATCATTTGCAACGGCTACAAAGATCCCGCGTTCATTCGTATTGCACTCCTCGGCCGCAAGCTCGGTAAATCGGTCATCATTGTTATCGAAAAGCTGGAAGAGCTTGAGCAAACCATCCGAACTTCAAACGAAGTCGGCGTCGAACCGGACATCGGTATTCGCGTGCGCTTGCACAGCAAAGGATCTGGCAAATGGTCGCCGAGCGGCGGTGAAAACGCGAAGTTCGGCCTCGATACAACCAATCTGATTGCTGCAAGTCAGATGTTGAAAGACGCCGGTCTGACCCATTGCCTAAAACTTGTTCATTTCCACGTCGGATCGCAGGTGCCGGACATCTCGACGATCAAGCGCGCCGTGCGGGAAGCGGCCCGCTATTACGCAAAGCTCGCCAAACTTGGCTACAAGCTCGGTTATCTCGATGTCGGCGGCGGTCTTGGCGTTGATTACGATGGCTCACGGAGCGATTTCGACAGTTCCACCAATTATTCCCTCCAGGAATATGCTAACGACGTTGTTTGGAACATCATGGACGTGTGCGATTCCGAAGGTGTCGCGCATCCCGCGATCGTGAGCGAAGGCGGACGCGCGATTGTCGCGCATCATTCGGTTCTCGTGATCGAAGCTTTTAGCTCCATCGAGAGAACCGCGCCGAAACTCAAGGTCGAAGCGACCGGAAAAGATCACAAACTCGTGGGCGACATCCTCGATGTGAAACAGCGACTGAAGCGCGGCAACCGAATAGAAAGCCTGCATGACAGCCAGCAGATCAAGGAAGAATCGCAGCAAATGTTCGATCTCGGGCTGCTCGATCTGGAATCCAAAGCGAAGATCGAGACCGTTTACTGGCAGCTTGCGCAGCAGATCGTGAACATGCATCGCGGTCTGCGCTTTGTGCCGGAGGAAGTAAAGCAGCTTGAGATCTCACTGGGAGATCAATACATCTGCAACTTTTCCATTTTTCAGTCCCTGCTCGATCACTGGGCGCTCGGTCAACTGTTTCCAATCATGCCGATCCATCGACTCACCACTCCGCCCGATCGCAACGGCATGATCGTTGACATCACCTGCGATTCCGACGGCAAAATCGCAAAATTCATCGACCTCCCGGATGTGAAAGAGACGCTGCCGCTCCATCGCATCTCGCCTGGCGAGATGTATTACATCGGCGTTTTCATGGTGGGCGCTTATCAGGACATCATGGGCGACCTCCACAATTTGTTTGGACGCGTGACCGAGGTACACGTTTTTCTGGATCCCGATGAAGAATCGGGTTGGTACATCGAAGAAGTGATTGAAGGCAGCACCATCGGCGAAGTGCTTGCCATGACGCAATGGGACAAAGTCGAGCTCATGCGGCTTCTCAAATCGGAAGTCGACGCCGCAATCAAATCCGATCGGCTCAAGCCAAATGATGCGATGAAACTCCTCTCCGACTACGAGCGTCTCCTTCAGGAATACACTTATCTTTCGTTCAATGGGGCAAAGCCCTCGCCGCAACCGGGCAACTGGTTGCCCCTGAGCTAGCGCGGTTGACTCCTGCAGCTTACGTCGAGGCTTCCAGTTTAAGTCCGTCTGTGAATATTGATCTGCTAAGTTCCATTGAATTAACCGCCTCGGCGGCCATCGTGATCGCTGCTTTGTCGATCGGATTCGGTTTCAATGCGGGGACACGAATTCGCTCAGCTGCCTGGCTTAGCGTTTGGTTCGTGCTCGTAGTAATTCTGGCCGCGACGCGCGCGCTGTATTACGAACACGGCCTCGGCACGCCCGGTCTTGTCCTCGCCGTGACGCTCCCAATAGCGATTCTCTGCATAACGGTCGCCTGCGTAAAATCGTTGCGCGAAGGTTTTCACCGAGTGTCGCTGTCGCTCCTTGTCGGTGTGCACACGGTTCGTCTTCTCGGAATCACGTTTATTGTTCTTTATGGGGCCGGCCGGCTGCCAGCGCCGTTCGCGCCGGTTGCGGGCTGGGGCGATACTTTTGTCGGCCTGACCGCCCCGCTAGTCGCATGGCTTGTGTACCGGCAGGGCGCAAACGCTCGCCCGATTGTATGGATTTGGAATATGATCGGAATCGTGGATTTGATCGCCGCTGTCGCATTAGGAGCAACGTCATCGCCCGGTCCATTGCGCTTGATTTTCGCGGAACCCAGCTCGGCCATCATGACAACGCTGCCGTGGCTCTTGATCCCAGGCTTTTTGGTCCCCCTACTGATGTCGGTTCACATCGCTATTTTCGTTCGACTGGGAGACGGGACCAGCGGCCAAGGCGGAGAGGGCAGAGGGTTTTACCG
>QHMQ01000078.1 GCA_003217835.1 Verrucomicrobiota bacterium | reverse complement strand
GGCTGGAATCGTCGTCAAACCACGTGCGCGAATTTTGCACGGACATGACTGGGTTTTTTCCAGCGAAGTTCTGAAAGTTTTTGGAAATCCCGCCGATGGCGATGTGATCTCGCTCAAGGATGGTAAAGATCATTTGATCGGAAGCGCACTTTACAACTCAAAATCTCAGATTGTGGCGCGTCGTTTCTCACGGCGGAGACAGGATCTCGATCTGGGCTTTTTTAAGCGGCGCATCGCGCAAGCGGCCGAATACCGCGCCCGCCGCGGGATCGATCCGCAACTTTGCCGGGTCGTCTGGAGCGAGAGCGACGGACTTCCAGGGGTAGTCATCGATCGCTACGGTGAGCATTTTGTGCTGCAAACGCTGACTCTCGCCATGGACATGCGAAAACAATTAATCGCGCATGCGGTTATCGAACTTTTTGGTGCAAAAAATATTATCGAACGCAACGATGCGCCGATCCGCCGCGCAGAAGGCTTGGAGTTACGCAGCGGCGTCTTGGAGGGCCCTGCTCCGCCGGGGCCGATCCTGATCGAAATAAATGGAACCCCGCGACGGACATCCCTCCAATTGGAGGTCGATCTGCTTCACGGGCAAAAAACTGGTTTTTATCTCGATCAGAGGGAGAACTACGAGATCGTCGCGCAAAACGCTCAAGGACGGCGCGTGCTCGATTGTTTCACGAATCAGGCGGCATTTGCGTTGGCGTGCGCCCACGCTGGCGCAAATGCAGTGACCGGCGTGGAGGCAAATAGCGAGAGCATTGGAGTGGCGCAAAAAAATGCCCAACGGAATCACTTACAAGTAGAATTGAAGGAGCAGGATGTTTTTCAATTCCTGCGAGAGGCTGGAAAAGCGGAAGCACAGTACGATCTGATCGTTCTCGATCCACCGTCATTTACGAAAACAAAAGGCGGGCTGCGCGATGCGATGCGCGGTTATCGCGAACTCCACGTTCGCGCCTTCAAATTGCTTTCGCGCGATGGTGTTCTCGCAACATTCTCATGTTCGCATCATGTCAGTGAAAATGCGTTCGCGCAGATGATCGCCGATGCGCTGGTGGACGCACGGCGTTCGGCCCGGCGGCTTCGCCGTTTCGAGCAGGCGCCCGATCATCCAGTGCTCCCCACTTTGCCAGAGACGGAATATTTCAAAGGCGTTTTGCTCGAGATGATGCCGGGGCGCTAAGGGAAGTCGACAAGGTGCAGCGGAAATTTCCTTTGGAAATATCTGGCATTCTCAGGTGGCTTAATTAATATGGCGCTGGCCGAGCTTTGAGCGGCTAAGCTGCGGGAGCTCACGATTGTCATGGCAGAAAAGATTCGACCGATCGAACAAATGCTGGAATTGAGCGAGGAAGAGGCGCTCTCTGCCGAGCATCTCGACTCGCAAATGCAAAAAGCGCAGGAGCAACTGCTTCAGCTCAAGCGCCAGCAGGAGCAAATTGAAAAACAAAAGCGCGAGCTCGAAGAACTAAGCCGTCGTCAGGAAGAACTCGATCGCGGCCGCGCGGAAATGACCGACAAGTTGACGCGCTCGCTCGTTGTTCTCGAGCGCGAAGCTTATAACGCGCAAAGGCGACTCGAACAACTTCGTACGACTCGGGAAAGTTTCGGGCAGCACTTGGAATTAATTGAGGCCATCGATCCGAAAAGCTGGAATCCGGCCGATTTGCACAAGGAATTGAGCCGGGCTCTGAGCACAGTGGATGATGCGCGCACGGAGTACGGCGAGCAGCGCAGTCGGCTGCAAGCAGGTGACGAGGACGCCGCCGGTACGTCATTACCTGACGTTGTGTCGGACGCTTACGAACTCACCGGCAGACGCTCTTTTTCTCAGTGGATGCAAATCGGCGTCGCCCTCAGTTTGCCGCTGATCATTTTTGGTCTTGTTGCTCTTGCTCTTTTCTTTTGGATGGCCAGCCGGTGATGGCCATGTTTCGTCGTCCGCCTAGATCGGCTCCACCCCTTCGCCGTAGGCAGGAAGAATTAGCCCGTCGGGAATCGGAGCTGCGCGATAAGGTCGACAAACTCGAACGGATGATTTCCGACGCGCCACGAGTCACGGAGGAGACGTCTCGTCGGGGGCGAGAAGAGCAGCGCATAAAGTCCAACATGGGCGACAGCCGGCTCCACGTCTCGGTCGCGCTGCAAGACGGACGCTACTTCGATGAGAAAGAAAGCAGACGCCGGCCACGTTCGCTGCGCAAAGAACGGCGGGAGGGTCGGATGATCTTTCTCATTCTTGTGACCGGGCTTGCAGCAGTGGTCATCTGGTTAATGAGTCATCTGCATTTTTGATCTGCAAATCATGCTCAAATCTTCAGATCTCGACGTCGCATATGTTGCTAAGCTCGCGCGGCTAAATTTGACGGACGCGGAGACGGAGCTTTTTCAGAAGCAACTCGGCGATGTGTTGAAATACGCCGACAAACTGCGCGCAGTGGATGTGAGCCACATGGAAGCTGCGGCGCATGCGATTCCAATTTTCAACGTTTTCCGCGAAGATGAGAGTCGCGATTGGTTTACGGCGGAACAAGCGCTGAGCAATGCGCCACGCCAGGCAAATGGTCTTTTCATCGTCACGAAAGTCGTGGAATGACCGGAAAAGATCTGCCGGCGCTGAATATCGCCGATCTGCAGTCTCTGTTGCGTCACCGGGAAGTTTCGCCCCGGGAGGTGCTCGATGTCTTGCGCGCGCGCATCGAGAGTGTCGACGGAAAAATCGATGCTTATCTCTCAATCGATTTTGAAGCTGCCGCCAAGGAGGCGGAAAAAGCAAATGTCGATCTTCCACTCGGCGGAGTGCCGATTGCGATTAAGGACATAATTAGCGTCGCGGGCGAGCCCTGTACCTGCGCGTCAAAGATTTTGCACGGTTATCGTGCGCCTTATGATGCGACCGTCATTCGAAAGTTGCGCGCGGCGGGCGCAATTCCATTCGGCAAAACTAACATGGACGAGTTCGCCATGGGCTCGTCCACCGAAAATTCCGGCGTGAAGCTGACGCGAAATCCATGGGATTTGTCACGCGTACCGGGTGGATCTAGCGGCGGCTCGGCCGCGGCGGTTGCCGCCGATGAAGCATTTGGTGGACTTGGCACCGAGACTGGCGGGTCGATTCGGCAACCAGCTGCGCTTTCGGGTGTTGTCGGTCTCAAACCAAGTTACGGACGCGTTTCGCGCTTCGGCGTCGTCGCTTTCGCCTCCTCGCTCGACCAAGTTGGTCCCCTGACAAAAACGGTGCGCGATTCTGCTCTGATTATGAACGCGATCGCCGGCCATGATCCGCAGGAGACAACATCGTTGAACCAACCGGTGCCGGATTACACTGAGGGGCTGGGAAGAGACTTGCGCGGCGTGCGGTTAGGTTTGGCGAAGGAGTACATGATCGAAGGGATTGATGCTCAAGTGAAAGCCGCAATCGATGCGGCGGTGAAACGCATGGATTCGTTGGGCGCGGAGATTGTCGATGTTTCTTTGCCGCACACCGATTACGCCATTGCGGTTTACTATATTTTGGCAACAGCGGAGGCTTCGGCGAATCTCGCCCGCTTTGATGGCGTGCGCTACGGACACCGGGCCGAAAATCCGAAAGACCTTCTCGATCACTACGGCCGCACGCGCGAGGAAGGTTTCGGCCCCGAAGTCAAACGTCGCATCATCCTCGGCACTTACGTTTTGAGCTCCGGCTATTACGACGCTTATTATTTGCGTGCGCAAAAGGTGCGCGAGTTGATCCGGCAGGATTTCGCAAAGGCGTTCGAGAAAGTCAATGCGTTAATTTCGCCGACTTCGCCGGTCCCCGCTTTCAAACTGGGTGAACGCACGGACGATCCATTGCAAATGTATCTCGCGGATATCTTCACCAGTCCCGCGAATCTCGCCGGAATTTGCGGGATTAGTGTGCCGTGCGGTTTTGCCGACGTCGATGGGAATCGCTTGCCTATCGGTTTGCAGTTGTTAGGCAATGCGCTCGATGAAGCGCGCATTTTGCAAATTGCGCACGCCTACGAGCAAAGCACCGATTGGCACAGAGCCCGTTCGCCAATCGCAGAGACTCTGCCAAACGCGTGAACGATTCAGCCGCAAAGCGGGGATGGACCGCGTTCAATCGCCGCCTGAACAGCCCGGCTGGGTTTCGCGTGTTGATAATCATCTTTGTCGTGGTGGCGATCGTATTTTCGGCGGTTCCGCTCCTCCATTATTTCCGTGGCCGCAGCATCATGGATTACAAACTGTGGTACGAAACCGGCAAACGGGTGCTTGCTGGTCAGGAGATCTTTTTTCTCCATTTTGGGAAATACGACTTCATGTACCCGCCGCCCTGCGCGATTTTTCTGGCGGGCGCGAGTTTGCTGGGTCAAGCGGGATTGATTCTTCTGTTTGTTGCGATTAACTCAGCTGCTTGGTTTGCTAGCGTGCAACTGGCTGCGGTGCTCGCCACCGGCCAGAGTCACGCAAAGAATGCTTGGTTGTATCTGATGCCGAGCCTACTGGTAATTGTCTACATCTGGTCCAGCTATCACCTTGGCCAATCGAGTCTCGTGCTTCTCGCGCTGATGCTTGGCGCTTTCGTTTTGTTGCGCGCGCGGCGGGAAATTTCTGCTGGCGCATTGATTGCGCTGGCGGCGGCGATCAAAGCATTTCCAGTAATGGCGATCATTTATTTAATTTATCGCCGTTACTGGAAAGCGACCGCAAGTCTTCTCGTGGCGCTCGTATTTTTGCTTCTCGTTTTGCCGGCACCGTTCCGCGGATGGGAACGAGCGTGGCGCGATCTCAAGCAATGGAGCGTCGGAATGTTGAAATACAACCCGTCCGGCGTGGCGCAGCGGCCAATGCGCAGTTACACCTGGAAAAATCAATCCCTTGTGGGAGTCAGCAACCGATTGCTTCGCCACGTGGACGCGGATGCTGCTTCCGCGTCGCATACACCCATCTACGTAAACCTCGCCGACGTTAAGTTTGCGACAGTCAATGCGATTATCATAAGTGTCGCGTTAGCATTGGGAATTTTGTTTATCGCCGCGATGCCTCACCGCGCAATGCGGACGGCAGAAAGTGATGCAATTGAATTCGCACTGCTCATCTTAATGGTGCTGATGATCACACCGCTTTCGTTTGGGTATCTTTTTTCATGGCTCATCCTGCCGTTTGCGGTCGTGACACAACGAGTGCTCACGGGGAAAGGCCAAAGCCTTTTATGGTGGAGCTTGCCGGTGCTAGCGATCCTTGCCCTTGCCTTGCCATTCCCACGCGGCGCGCAGATCTACGGCAACACTTTTTTTGGCGCCCTATTGTTATTTATCGGACTCTCGATTGAGCTCTTGCGCTGCAAGCGAGCAGGCCGACCAATGGCAGCGGTCGAAGCCGTTCCGATTCCATGGAGGCCGGCCGGTTCCTAATCAATCGATCGATGCGTTGCTGCTGATTGTCGATCTCGCAATTTCGGTGGGACGATACGGTCCCCAGACGAGATGCCGGGACATCGCGAGCAGCCATCGGAAAAAAAATCTCAGCGCGATGCCAAACGACATTTTCGATTTCCCACGTACGCGATTATGAAAAACGATGGGAATTTCAAATACCTGTAAGGTGCGGCCGCTTCGCACAATCGTCTCGAAGGCAATTTTGAAGCCTCCTGCTGGCGACGCGTGTTCCAGTAATCGAGAACGCCCGATGGCAAAGAATCCGGACATCGAATCATGCACACCGGTGAGTGGATAAGCGAGCGCCGCACCTGCCCGGGACAATAACAGTCGCCAAAGCGGCCAGCCCGGTGTCGATCCACCGGTGACATATCGACTTCCGATCACCATTTCCGCCGTGCCCGCAAAGAGAGGCGCCAGCAAATCTTTAATCCGTTCCGGCGGGTGACTGAGGTCTGCATCCATCACGAGAAGAATTTCTCCTTGTGCAGCGAGCGCACCCGACATAATAGCGGCAGATAATCCAAGCTCCGCGTGATCCTGCTCGATTAATCGAATTGGATGACTTGCCGCGAGAACCCGAATCATATCTCGGCTCGCGTCGGTTGAATTATTGTCGATAAACAGAATTTCGCGAAAAGGGGCTGCACTCGCGATAATCTGCGACACGAGCGGCGCGATGTTTTCCACCTCGTTCAACGTGGGAACGATGATTGAGACTGAGCTTTCGGTGTTGGACATTTGGTGCGTGGAGCCGACGACGGGATTCGAACCCGTGACCTGCGGTTTACGAAACCGCTGCTCTACCAGCTGAGCTACGTCGGCACGAGCGGCAAAGATGACATCCGCGGATTGCGTGAGCAAGCGCGAAGGTTCTAAACGCGAGCTGTGCCGTCGACAAGTTCTTTGCCAAGCGCTTGCGGGCAAGCGCCTCTACAATGGCAGCAGGAATGTCTCGCCGATTTCGCGGAGGGCGATGCGTTCGGGTGTTTGTTTGAGTGCTGCTTGGAAACGTTCAATCGGTTCCCGCAACGGCTCGAAACTGAGTCGAAATGTTTGATGATGCACTGGCATGATAAATTGCGCGCCGGCGGCGTTTGCCATGTCGATTGCTTGCTCGGGCGTGCAATGCGATCGGATCCACGGGTTGTACGCAGCGATCGACATGATCGCGAGATCGATGCGACCGCGTTCGCGCAGTTTGGCAAAACTGTTCGTCAGTGCCGTGTCGCCAGCGAACAAAATGCGGCGGCCATTTCTTTCCAAAAGATAGCCGTTGTAACCGCGATAAGTGTCGCGTTGCTTTCGCGCCCCCCAATGCTTGACGGGAAAGGCAACGATATCGATTCTGCCCGCCGCCTTTTCGAGCGTCTTCCGTCCGTTCCAGCGAAGCTCAGTGACGTCGCGCAATCGTGTCCATCGAAGCAAGTCTCGCGTACACGGCGCACTGATTACGCTCGTGTCTTTATCGAAAAAATGCAGCGTTTGCAGATCGAAATGATCGAAATGTGCATGCGACAGAAGGATGATGTCGATCTTCGGCAGCTCGTCGATTTCGAGTGCCGGCGCGATTAAGCGTTTCGGCCCAATGCTGAATCCGGGCAATCGAATTCCAACGCGCGGAAAAAGGACAGGATCGGTGAGAATCGTTATGCCGAAAAAGTTAATGAGCACGGTCGCGTGACCGAGCCACGAAGTCGTCACTTGCGCGTCACTCCATTTTGAGGGCTCCGGTTTGGCAAAAGCTGGAGCAATCGGACGCTTCCTTTCGATAATCCACTCGCGCCAAAGATGGCCAAGCCAACGGCGCAGGCGCGAGCTGCGCAAAGTCGGTTGTTCAAATTTGTTTTCCATGACACCACGTGTGACTCTTGGATGCCAAGCCACGCAGGACGCCCCTCAGTCTTGCGTCATCCGAAACAGGCGGTTTAGAAAACCCCAAAAACCTCCGGTGCTTGTTGGTTGCCCACCGCGCGCAACAAGCACGGGACAATTCGCGTGATTCAAAATACTGCGTGTGAGATCACCCATGATGTAATGGCGCAGCAGACCCCGCGCTTGCGAGGAACCTGTCACGATTAAGTCGTGACCTCCTTCGCGCGCCTCTGCGAAGACCTGATCAAGAACGATCCCATGCCGCACGTGCACTTCCGTTGGCACACCTAGTCGCTCAAGGCTTTCTTTTTGTCTGCGCAAATTCACTCCCAGCTCAGATTTCGATTCGAGCAATCGATCAACATCCTCTTCCATTTGGACCAAATCCGCATAAATCGCCGGCGGCTCGGCCATTACATGCAGTAATGTCACCGATGCCCAATTCTTTTCCGCCGGTGCAAACGAGAAACTTCTTTAATGTCGCGCATTCCCCGATCGCGACGAGAACAGGGGGCGGAATCAACTTGATCACTTCGTAAGTCTTCTCCGAGCGCCAGTAGAGTCCGGTCGTCCCCTTTCGCCGCGCGCCAATAACAACGACGTCGTAGGTCTCTTTCGATGTTTGAATGAGAATTTGGCGAATCGGCTCGCCTTCTCGCACAACAATCTCTGGCGCGACCCCCTGCACGCGAAGCGCCCGCGCCTGCGCCTCGAGCGCATCGCGCAATGGCCGTTCGTCCTGCGGATTTTCCGCAATGCCAAGGAGCGTTGTTTTAGCGTGAGTTGGACCCGTCAAAAGGCCGCCGATCTGGGTTGCGCTGTCCGCGGGCGACGTTCCATCACTGCAAATCAAGATCTTCATCGAGCCTTACAATTTATGTCCGGTGAACAGGGTATAAATCACGATGGCTGCGCCGATCAGTGGCAGCGGCACAAAAGCGAGTCGAATTTTCGGGCCCGCAAAATATTGCGTCGAGATGGCGCCGATTTGCGCGCCAATGGCCGCGCCTGTGTGCATGACGAGCGCGATCAAGATATCGACGTTGCCCTTAATCGCATGGGTAAAAGTTCCGTAACTGGCTGAGATAATAATCTCGAACAAATCAGTGCCGACCGCCAGATGAGTGGGAATCCCGAGCACATAAACCATCGACGGCATCCGGATGTAACCAGCGCCTCCGCCGAGAAAGCCCCCGAACACTCCGCCCACGAACGCAACCAGGAGAATCATCCAGAGTGAAATCGCTTTCACCCCGGAGGTGGGAAGAGAAATCATCGGCCAAATCTTCAGCCGTTGGATCGCGCGCGTCGTGGGTCCGAAGGCCGATTTGTCCCGCTTCGCGATTCCAGTTTTTACTTTTTCTTTGGATGACCGCCGTTTTTGCGACCTCAGTGTCTTTTGGCTTTCCCACAACATGAAGGCCGAGATACTCAGATAGACAACAATTGCGACAATGCTCACAATCAGGTTGACGTTGCCCGCGCGCTTCAACATTTGAATCAACTGTGCGCCTGCCTCCGCGCCGACAATTGTTCCAATTGCCATGATCAATCCAAGGCGAAGATCGACATTCCCGAGTGCGCGGTGCCGTTTTGCCGCCACCACTGATTTTCCGACGATATGCGCCAGATCGGTGCCGACCGCGAAATTCCAATCCAAACCAACGAGGCGCAGGGCGGGGCCCGCAATGAAACTTCCTCCAACCCCAAAAAATCCACCGAGAATCCCGACGAGAAACCCTACGATGACCAGATAGATCGGGCTGATGTGCGCCCCGGAAATTGGAAAAAACATGGCTTATTCGGAGCGGCCTCCAATGAGGCGCAGCAAAAAGGTGGTAACGCTTTCGAGAACAACGGCCTGACCGATGATGAGTAGGATCGCGACGCCGGCATAAGTGTATCGATGGTGAACCTCGAGCCCGTAGAGCCACCCTCCCAACAAATGCAGCACCAGGAAAAAATAACCGGTAACCAGGAGCGCATAGATGCCCAGTTCAATCGCAAAGGCTCTTAGCGTCCTGCGGGTTTTGGCTTTCATGAGATTAGATCGTAATTGGTTGATTCGTTATATGGTTACGTCGCTGAAGCACTCTGTCGGCTATTGTCATTCGCTGTGACCCAGTTAAATCCTTAACTATTCAACGAGCCAACGGTGCCTGGCGGTTGCGTCCAAGCTCGTCAACGGCCAAATTGCATTGCGCCTCGAGCGTTTCTCCTTAAGGTCTTACTGCATTTTCACTGGGATAAATCATGGCCGATGCTGCGAACAAATACGCCGAAAACGTAGAGGGAAAATTCTATGTCGATGATCAATGCATTGACTGCGATTTATGCCGCGAAACTGCGCCCGCCAATTTCAAGCGCAATGACGACGGCGGTCATTCCTATGTTTACAAGCAACCGGAGACTCCAGAGGAGGAAGCGCTCTGCAAAGAAGCGATGGAAGGTTGCCCGGTCGAAGCGATTGGCAACGACGGCGCGTAGCTGTGGGGCGACCGCGGAGGCGCACTCTAACGTGCGACATTGAGGTTAAAGGTTCAACGTCCAGTGCCCAACGTCGAAACTCGAACAGCGCCCATTGCTTTAACCATCGCAGGCTCGGACAGCAGTGCTGGCGCCGGCATCCAAGCCGACCTTAAGACTTTTTCAGCGCTCGGCGTTTACGGCTTGACGGCTGTCACCTGTGTCGTCGCGGAAACACCAGGGAAAGTTTCGCGGATCGAGCCAGTCAGTGGCGAGACTGTGCACGAACAAATCGCTATACTCGCCAGAAATTTCCCAATTGCTGCCGCCAAGACAGGGCTGCTCTATTCGGTCGGAATCGTCGAAACGGTCGCTCGCGCAATTGTCGATTCTGTTCGTAAGATCGACGATCGCATTCCGCTCGTCGTCGATCCGGTGATGGTCGCAACCAGTGGCGATCTCCTTTTGTGTCCTGATGCAATTGCCCTTTACGAATCGGAGTTGTTTCCGCTCGCGACGTTGCTTACGCCCAACCTGGATGAAGCCGAGAAATTGGTCGGCGAGCCAATTCGCGATCTGAAAGCGATGCGCAAAGTGGGAAAGAAACTGCAAAATAAATATCGAGTGCCGATCTTACTTAAGGGCGGCCATCTGGCTGGCGACAACGCGGTCGATCTGTTATTTGCGGACGACAAAATTGCCGAATTCTCAGCGCCGTTTGTCCGCGGCGTGGCGACCCACGGAACAGGTTGCACTTATTCGGCCGCAATCACCGCAGGTCTTGCATCCGGTTTATCATTGGAAGATGCCGTTGGCCGCGCGAAAAAATTTGTAACCGCGTCGATTGCGCAGCATTTCCAATGGATCTCGAGTTCTGGCGGCCGTCTCGACTCCCTCAATCACTCGATTTAATTTGGTTGGCTTGGCTGCTGGCCGCGCTGCTATTGAAACGGAGAGTCTGGCGATCCCTCTCTATCCGAGCGTTTTCCAACGCTTTAACTTCATCGCCTCAAGCGCGGCTGAGGTTTCCGCCTGTTTTTTGCTCCGGCCGCTGCCCTGTCCCAGAACGATCCCTTCCCAGACAGCTTGCACAACGAATGTCTTTTCGTGCTCCGGCCCGCTTTGCGTAATCAACTCATAGACCGGACTGCGCGGTGAAATACTTTGCAGCAATTCCTGAAGATCGCCCTTGGGATTGACGTCCACCGGTTCTTCTTCGATCTGCTCGAGATCGGAGCGCGCTTGCGCGAGAATAAATTTTCTCGCGGTATCTAAACCGCCGTCAAGATAAAGGGCGCCAATGAGCGCTTCGAAGGCGTCGGTCAATGTCGACGTTCGCTCCCGTCCGCCACTGGCTTCTTCGCCACGTCCCATCAGGAGGTAACGTCCTAAATCCAAGGCGGCGGCGTGAATCTTCAGTGTCTCGCGCGAGACTAACCGGGAACGCAATTTCGTCAGCTGGCCTTCGGCCTCACCGCCAAAATGCTGAAACAGATGTTCGGTGATGACAAGCTGGAGAACGGCGTCTCCGAGAAATTCCAAACGCTGATTA
>QHMQ01000210.1:2434-2917 GCA_003217835.1 Verrucomicrobiota bacterium | reverse complement strand
CGTCGTTCGCCTTCGCCGAGAAACGGGGCTCGATGATTAATGGCGAAGGCCGTTTGCAGCGATTGAATCGTGCCGTGCGCGCGCCTGGTCAGTCGCGAGACGATTGGGAAATCTTGCGCGACTTGATCCAGGCATGTTCCGGTCAGAACAGCATCTATTCGATCGAAGATATTTTTCGGCAAATGGCTGAAGGCGTTCCGCAACTCGCAGGATTGAGTCTAAGCAAAATCGGCGACCTCGGCATTCAGGTGATGCGAACGCGTGAATCTCCTCCCCCGCCCGTTGATCCTGCCGCCGGAGACATTGAGAAAGCGGAATCGGAAAGACCCCCGGGCCGTTGAAAGATCGACATGGATTATTTTCTGATCGTAACCTCGCTGCTCAAAATCGTCGGAATTCTTTTTCTGGTAATTTTGCCGATGGTTTCCTACAGCGTTTATGCGGAGCGCCGCGTCAGCGCGTTCATTCAGGATCGACGCGGGC
>QHMQ01000210.1:0-2424 GCA_003217835.1 Verrucomicrobiota bacterium | reverse complement strand
ACTACTGGCTCGCGCCGTGTCTCGCGATGATGCCGGCAATCATCACGATCGCGGTTGTTCCGTTCGGCAGCACGCTTCTTGGCGTTCCGATGGTGATTGCGGACATCAACGTCGGAATCCTGTATGTTTTCGCCATCGCGTCATTAGGCGTTTACGGGATCGTCCTCGCGGGTTGGGCGTCTAATTCCAAATATCCGTTCCTCGGCGGTGTCCGTTCGAGTTCGCAAATGATTTCTTACGAGTTGTCGCTTGGACTCGCAGTAATCCCAATTTTCTTGCTCGTTGGAAATTTGCGATTGACCAGCGTCGTGCGCTATCAAATCGAGCACGGCTGGATGATCGCGCCGTTCGTCGGCGATTGGCTAAACCCATGGAAATGGTTGCTCGCGGTTCCGATGGTCATTTCATTCGTTGTTTTCGCGATCGCGATTTTCGCGGAGACGAATCGGTTGCCCTTCGATCTTCCCGAGGCCGAGCAGGAACTCGCGGGCGGTTATCACACGGAATATTCGTCGATGAAGTTCGCGCTTTTTTTCCTCGGCGAATACGCAGCCATGATCACCGGATCGGCCGTCATCGTGACTTTATTCTTGGGTGGCTGGCATCTGCCCCTTCCATCATGGCACGGCGGATTTCACTGGGTGCTTGTCGACGGAACCGCCGCGGGCTGGCGCGGCGTAATCGGCGGCTTGTTCAACATTGCAACCTTTTTCGCCAAAGTTGCCGTGGTCATTTTCATGTTCATGTGGGTGCGCTGGACCCTGCCCAGGTTCCGCTACGACCAACTCATGCGGCTCGGCTGGCTGTTCTTTTTTGAGATCGCGCTCGTGAACATTTTTATCGCTGCAGGCATCGTGGCGTATCTGCCAAGCAAATGACGAAATCTCAATGACGAAGCCCAAAGAAAATCCCAATGACGAAGCCCAAAAGACCGGTCGTCGAGGCGAGCGCATTGGTCGTTCGTGCTTCGTCATTTATTCGTCATTCGTCATTCGTCATTCGGAGTTGTAATCATGGCCGTTACCGTTCCACGTCCGAAGCTCAACTGGCGCGAACGAATGTACCTACCCGCCATCGTTGCCGGCCTCACCATCACGCTGAAGCATTTTAAAAACATGCTGCTCGGGCGCACCAAGGTCACGATGCAATATCCCGAGGAAAAATGGGACAGCAGTTTGCCGGACCATTATCGTGGCGCACCGGCGCTAGTGCGAGATTCGGATGGTCGCGTCCGCTGCGTTGCTTGTCAGTTATGCGAGTTCATCTGTCCGCCACGCGCCATCAAAATTATTCCGGGCGAAATTTCTTCAACGGACCGGTTCGCTAAGGTTGAAAAATATCCTGAAGAATTCGATATCGACATGATTCGCTGCATCTTCTGCGGCATGTGCGAGGAGGTCTGTCCCGAACAGGCTATTTATCTCCGCAAAGATTACGCCATCACCGGATTCACCCGCGCTGACATGGTGCATCACAAGGAAAAACTCCTCGAAATTGGCGGCGTTATGCATGGCGTTGTTTTGAAATGGAACGAGAAAAAATGAAAACAGGATTCAGAGTTCAGGGCTCAGGATTCAGGTGGTGTCACACCGCAATCCGCAATCTGCAATCCGCCATCCGCAATCGATAATGCCTCCGCTTCTCTTTTGGATCTTCGCGCTCTTGATGCTGATCTTCGGCGTAGCCGTCGTCATCAATCGCAATCCCGTAGCGAGCGCGCTGAGTCTCGTGGTTTCTTTTCTCGGTCTCGCCGCGCTCTTCATGTCGCTCGATGCCTATTTCATCGGCATCATTCAAGTCCTGGTTTATGCGGGTGCGGTCATGGTCCTTTTTCTGTTCATTATCATGCTCTTGGATCTCCGCGCCGAGGAACAGCGCCGGATCAGCTGGCTGTCCCTGGCCGGCGGAATCACCGTCGCGCTTGCCTTACTCGTCCAGATTTTTTATGTCGTCGGCCATTTAAAATCTGCACACCATACTTTTCCCCCGCTCCCAAGAGCGGCATTCGATGATGTTCGAAGCGTCGGCCTGTTGCTTTTCCGAAATGATCGGCGTGGTCCTCTTGAGTAAACGCGAGCCTCGATAGCATGAAATGTAGCCCACGAAACTCACGAATGACGCGAACGGAAGAAAACCCCGAATTGTTTTATAAGGATGAAAGCTATGCCATCGTCGGCGCGTGTTTTGCCGTTTACAAAGAGAAGGGCTGCGGCTTTCTCGAGCCGGTTTATCACGAGTGCCTGGAGATCGAACTAGAATTGCAGGGAATCCCATTTCAATCGAAGGCACCGCGGACTTTGCAATATCGCGGGCGTACTCTCGTTCAAACGTTCACCCCGGACTTCGTTTGCCACGACAAGATCATCCTCGAAATCAAAGCCGTCTCCGCCCTGGTCGATGAGCACCGCGCACAACTCCTGAATT
>QHMQ01000077.1 GCA_003217835.1 Verrucomicrobiota bacterium | reverse complement strand
CAAAAGAAGCTCCCAGTTTTCATAGGCTTGCGCGAGCAACGATTCGACAGCTTCCGTAAGCCACTGCACGGACGTATCATAAATTGGCGTGATAACGCTGATGAGCGGCTGGTTTGCAAAGGCAGACGCCTCGTGCCGCATCCCGTCCAGGTCGCTCGCACTCGCGCGGTGCCGTTGGAGCCATTCCTGATATTCAGTTGGAGCAGCGGATCGCAGTCGCACTGCACCGGGTGGACGCAATTTCTTCCACGCTGTTTTCACCAGTTTTTCAGGAATCCGATACGGCGCGAGCAGCACCTGACCAATCTTGCGCTCGGGCGATTTACGCAGCGCCTGTCTTTGCTCTCTCAACAACTTTAGGTCGCGTCGGTATTGCTTCAGTTTAAGTAATTTTTCCTCGAGAGTGGCGATGTGCCGATCGGCGGCTTCCAATTCCGATATGCGCGTCCGCAGCATTCGCTCTAAGCCGCTAAGCCGCGTGTTGAGTCTCGCGAAAGCCGTTTCCACGACAGGAATAACCGCCTCGGCAGTCTCGCTCGGTTGGCGTCGGATGAGTATTGCGATGGGGTCGAGGTTGCCCAAATCGCATTCATAATCAGGCAGCAATCCGAACCGGCGAAAACATTCGACAAGTTGCGAGCGTCGCTTGGCGACGCTCGCGCCCGCACCAGGCAGGAGGACAATGCAACTCGCGTAGCGGGCAAGTTCTTTGCTAAGCCGATCATCGTCACTCTCTTCGGCAGAGTAAAACCAGATCGCCACCTCAAAAGGTGCTGGCTCGTCCTGGGGAAGCGTCGTCGCAAGATCGACACCACCGTCGGTAATGACGGCCTCTCTTCCCAATTCGCCAAATTGCCGCTCGAGTTTCTCAGATTCGACGCCTCCGATAATGAGGAACCGGCCATGTTCGAATTTTCGCGCAATGACGCGCGCAAGATCCGAAGGGACAGAATGGATGGCCGAGCGCAACACGCCGATATTATATTGGTTGAAGCAAGGCGCAGGCAAATTTACCCTGCGGCGCTGGCGCGCGACACTGCCGATCCTGCATGCTCGATTTCATCGTTTACCTTCTCTATCGCGCGGGATCGGCAATTACCAGCGCGCTGCCGTTACCGCTCCTCTTCGTTTTGGGACAGTTTCTCGGCTTCTGTGCCTGGCTCATTCTTCCCGGTTATCGACGCTTGGCTAGACGCAATGTTTCCATCGCTTTTGGAAATGAAAAATCGCCGCGGCAATTGCGCCGCCTGGTGCGCCGCCATTTTCAGCAGTTGGGCGCCAATCTTTTGTGCAGCGTCAAACTCACGTCCATGCCGCTGGAAAAGATGGCGGCACAAGTTGAGGTGGAAAACTTGGATGCTGTTCACCGGGAATTGCGTGCGGGGCATCCGGTGGTGCTCATCCTGAGCCATCTCGCCAACTGGGAGTTATTCGCGCACATCCTGCCAAAATTCATCGGCTACGTTAGAAATAGTACCATTTACCAAAAGCTCGGTAATCGGTTTATCGATGAACACGTGCGTCGCGTGCGCGGACGGGCCGGAGTCGAAATGTTTGATCGAAGAGAAGGTTTCGAAAAAGCGATCAAACTGCTTCGCGACGGCGGTGCGATCGGCATTTTGAGCGATCAACACGCCGGCGACCACGGTTTATGGGTCCCGTTCTTTGGCCGTTTAGCTTCGACTTCCCCGCTGCCTGCATTGCTGGCAAAGCGCACGGGTGCGGCACTGGTTGGCGTGGCGATCTACACGGATGGACGCGCGCACTGGCGGATCATTGTATCGCCAGCACTGGACGGCAAGGCGGGATCTGTGGAATCGCTTACCGCGAAAATAAACGAGCTTATCGCGTCACAGATCTGCCGCGCGCCGGAAGACTGGTTCTGGGTGCATAATCGCTGGAAAACACCCAAGCCCAACTTTCTTCTCGCGCGTTACAAACGTGGGGTCCATCTGCCATCCGACATTCCGCCGCAAGATCTAAAACCATTTCGAATCCTCATTCGGTCAAGCAACTGGCTCGGTGACGCGGTGATGAGTGTGCCGGCCGTCCGCGCGATTAAGGCCGGACGTCCAGACGCGCACATTACCGTCGCTGTGCCGTCAAAGATCGCGGCGATGTGGAAGTTAGTTCCGGAAGTAAGCGAAATTATCCCGCTGCCGAATAGGTCCCTTCTCGCAACGGTCCGCTCCATCCGACGTCAGCCGCGTTTCGACGTCGTGATTCTCTTTCCAAATTCTTTGCGCACGGCGGTGGAAACCTGGCTGAGCGAAATTCCGCGACGAGTCGGTTATCGCGGTCATTTCCGCAGTTGGTTGCTCAATCAGATCATTTACGAACGCGAAAAAACCGGGCCGATCGAGCATCAGGCAGATCGTTATTTGCGAGTTGCACGCGAACTAGGCGCGATCGTTCAAGATAGCTGGAGAAAAGCGCTCCCTCGCGTTCCTGATATTGCGGACGGCGCGGGGACCGTTCCTCGAGCAGACGAACCGGTGAAACTCGGCCTCTCTCCTGGCGCGGAGTACGGATCCGCCAAGCGATGGTTGCCGCAACGGTTCGCCGAAGTGGCAGCAGCGGTTGTCGCGGAATTATCCGTGCAATGGATTCTTTTGGGAACGGCGACGGACATGGCCATCGGCGAGACGATTGCCAAGACGCTCGGCCATTCATGCGTAAATCGCATTGGCCAAACAACGCTCGAGCAACTGATCGACGAACTGCGCGAGTGCCGCTTATTGCTGACGAATGATACCGGCACGATGCATCTTGCTTCTTTGCTCGGTGTCCCGACGGTCGCTATCTTTGGTTCGACCGAGCCTCGCCTTACCGGACCGCTTGGCGATCGGCATATTATTGTGCGGCATCAAGTAGAATGTAGCCCATGCTTCTTGCGCGAATGTCCGATTGATTTTCGTTGTATGAAAGCAGTCAGCATTGATGAAGCAATCAATGCTGTCTTGTCGATCTTGCAAAGATCTTCGGCGTCGCCCTGATTGGGTTTACAATTGATTCCCGGTTCGCAGGACGTTTGCCGTTGCTTTCGAAGGCCTTCCGGGATGATTGTTGTTTGTGACTGCCGCAATGCCGCGTATCCGAACAAAAGTGCAGGTGATGTTTTTTGATACTGATTGCGGTGGTGTCGTATCCAATATCGCCTATCTGCGGTTCGTCGAAACAGCACGCACCCTGCTGGCCGAAGAACTCGGTCTTGCGCTCGCAGAAATGGCGCAAACTCAAAGATATCCTGTGGTCGTACGCACTGAGATCGACTATCGTCGCGCCGCCAAACTTGGCGATCGACTCGTCATTGAAGGCTGGCTCGATGAACTGGAGCGTGCGAAATTTTGGTGCGCATTCCGCATCATTCGACCAAAGGACAATGTGCTAATCGTCGAATGCCGCCAATCACTCGCGTTGATCGAGACGCCGGCGGCCAAACTGCTCCGCCTGCCTAGAGAATGGGAAAAATATCGGAAACCGGGAGTCGATGCACGCTCGCGTTTACCGGACACGCATGTCCGAGGAACAGGGTGACACATCGATGATCGCAGGTACCCGCGTTTTCAGGATCGAAGAGACTCTCCTTGAGCCGCCGGCCATTAGTCCGCTGCCTACACGCCATGCGCTTTTTGTTATTCTGATTGCGCTGGCAGCGCTTTTGCACGTCGCGACGATCGGCTGGGGCGACCTTTACAATGAAACCGATAGCCAATACGCCGGTGCTGCTCGCGAGATGATCGAATCGCATCAATGGCTGTTACCGACCAACGATGGCTTGCCGCGTCTGCAAAAACCGCCTCTGCTTTATTGGCTAATCGTCCTTTCCTACAAAACCTTTGGCACCAACGAGGCTGCCGCGCGTTTACCGATCGCTCTGGCAATTGTCGTCACCGTCGCCCTCACATTTCTAATCGGAGAGCGATTGCGCGATTACTGGCAGGGTTTTCTGGCTGGTCTGATTTATCTTTCTTGCTGCGGCACGTTTCTTTTGGGACGAATCATCATGCCGGAGCCGGTCTTCAGCGCTTTTGTCGCTGGCGGGATTTTTTGTGCAATCTCTGGTTACCAACGCCGACAACATCGAGGCGCTTGGTTCGCCGGCTTCTGGATTTGCGCGGCCCTTGCCTGCGTGACCAAAAGTATTCTTGGGTTGGTCTACCTCATCACCATTCCTTTTCTGCTCGGAATTTTCTACCGCGAGGCCCGACTTCGATTTCGGGCTCTTTTCCACTGGTCGTATTTGTTGATCTTTCTGTTAATCGTTGCGCCCTGGTACATTTGGGCCGCGCGAAATTTCCCCGGAGTTTTTCACCGGCTGGTCAGCAATGATTGGCTGGGCCGTATTTTCGGAGATGATGACGACGTTCCCCGGTTGCAATTCATTGGGTTACATTTCGGATGGTGGTTTCCGTGGCTCCTTGCGGTCCTCCCGGGAGTGATTTTCGCGTGGCGGCGCGTGATGCGGCCGCGTGAGATTGAATTTGCCGACGCACTTCCGCTTTGTTGGATGGGCGTGGTTTTTCTACCGGTCCTTTTGATTGGGCAGCGCCAGGATTATTACTCAATGAGCATGTGGAGCGCATTCGCGCTTGGGGCGGCGACGATCTGGGATCGAATGCCGCGTGCGTTGCGCATCTGTGGTACGGCCGTGATTATGTTCTGCGGATTTGCCCTTGGCGCGCTCGCCGTGATTTCATTGCGGACTGCCGACTCAGGCGGCCAGCGGATCCCAAACGAAATAAGGTTTTCAGCGTGGCACGTCTTACACGATGTGCCCCCTGCAACCTGGCAAGTCTTGTGGCCAATGGCCTGCATTGTTGCGACATCACTCGTGATCTTCTCAAGCATTGCCCTTTACCTGATCGCAAACCGCCGTCCGAGGCTCGCCGCTATTGTGCTCGCGGCTGCCATGATTCCCGCCGGACTCAGCATGATCGACGGCGTCGCGCGAATGGCGCCGCACTTCTCACTTGCAAATGCCGGCCGTTTTCTGAACGAGCGACTCGGCGACAAAGGCGAAGTTGTTTACGAGGGCGCATTGCATCAAGGGAGCAGCCTTGTTTTTTACCTAAATCGAAAATTTCTTCTCCTTAATCGGCCGACGGACGACGATTCTTTCGTTGACTCTTACCCGAGCGGTAGTGTGGTGAATGAAGATGCCGTCCTCGAAAAATGGGCCGCGCCAGATGGAGTCTATTTGATCATCCGGCAAACTCGTCTCGGTTATTGGCAAAAATTACTGACGGAGCGCTTCCATATTTATCACCAAGTCACGACCTGCGGGCCGTACATCATTCTAAGCAATCAATTATAAAGACGCGCGAACATCGTCCAATAACAGCCGTCCCCAAAATTGGGTATACGGGTGCACTCGCCTGACCGGATCGCGGTCACGGACCAAAGGGCGATGCTCGTTTGCCCATTTGAAGATGGAACCATCGAGGGACTCGACATGCGTGAATCCAACAACACGCAAACGCGTTGCCAGTTCCGCAGCCCGATAACCTACGGCGTCGTAGACAACGACGTCAGTATCCGCGGTAGCCCTAGACAAAGCCGCTTCAGCGGAAGTCCCGTGATTGGCACGTTGCGCGCCGGGTAGATGACTCACGTCCCATTCGTCCGGCGTCCGAACATCGAGAAGCACAGGCGGCTGACGATGTCGATCTTCCAGCCAATCCGCCAGATCGCGCGTCGTGATCCACCGGACTTCCGGGAATTGAGTCCGAAGTGACGCATTAAGCAAAAACCATTGGAACGCGCTCGTTCTGTTCGCGCTGTAGCCGGCGACTAGAACGATAAGAGCAGTCATCAAAATGCCCAGTTGTGTGCGCGGTGCGCGGGGCGGATGCGGACGAACGATCTCCATTTGAACAATTCCGGTCGCAGCGTAATGTGCCGGCTCCCTTTCACCCTTCAACTCTTCAGCCTCCACGTTATGTCACAACATCGCAGTTTGAGAGGAGCCAGCACGATAGCGGCCAAGCGCAATGTTCTGAAGCGCTTCGAGCGCGTCGAGCTGCTTAAGAAGCGCGGTCAGTGGAAAGAGGGCCGAAAAGTCATTGGCCTCCCGAAAACAAAACCGGAGGCGTGATGGATTCGTTGAAGCGATCCTCTTCGATCCTTTAACGCTTAAATGTGCGCCTCAACCGTTTCCTCGCTGCAGCCGGCGTAGGTTCGCGGCGATATTGTGATGAGTTGATCGCGGCCGGGCGCGTTAGAATCAATGGTCGACCGTGCACCGATTTCAGTGCGCAACCGACGGCGCGTGATCACGTGAAAGTGGACGGAAAGCTCGTCCAAGCCAATCGGCCGCTACATATCGTCATGAACAAACCAGCCGGTTTTGTTTCGACAAGGAGCGACTCGCATGCACGCGATACAATTTTTGATTTGCTCCCGCCAAAATTTCCGCGCCTCTTCAATGTCGGCCGTCTTGATGCGCAAAGCGAAGGTCTTCTCATTCTCACAAACGATGGCGAGCTGGCGCAACAACTCACGCATCCGCGCTATAAGATCGAGAAGGAGTACGAATTGACATTGGATCGACCATGGGATCCGACGCTTGCTCCGAAACTGCTGCGCGGAGTTTTCCTCGACAGTCAGCGAGCCAAAATTGTGCGACTACATTCGGTCACGCCCACGCGTTTGCGCGTCGTCTTGCGTCAGGGAATTAATCGACAAATTCGTCGTATGTTTCACGAAGTTGGCTACGAAATGAAACGGCTTGTGCGTGTCCGCATCGGTAATCTCCGTCTTGGTGATCTGCCGCCCGGGCATTGGCGGGCGCTTACAAAGCGGGAGATCGAATCTGTAGAGGCAGCCGTGTCGGCTGCAAATCGCGAACCTTTGCGGGCGGCACGCCCGCCGCTACAGCGACAAAGAAATGAAACTCGACGAGCGTAACGCGCTGATTACCGGCGCTTCGGCTGGTATAGGCCGCGAATTTGCGCGACAACTCGCCGGGCGGGCACGGTCGCTCATTCTCGTCGCGCGCCGCGAGGATAGATTAAGCGAAGTCCGTGACAAATTAACACAGCAGCGTCCCAGTCTTACTGTCCATATTCGCAGTACTGATCTCGCAAATCTTTCCGAGGTCGAAGAACTGACTACATGGCTTGAGCAGGAAAATATTCATGTGGATCTTTTGATCAACAACGCGGGTCTCGGCGATAGCGGTCCGTTCGCGGCTAGCGATCCCAGACGCAACGAGCAAATGATGCTGGTAAACATGGTCGCGCTTACTTCCCTCACCCGCCGTTTGCTTCCGCAAATGATCGCCAGGAAACGCGGCGGAATCTTAAATGTCAGTTCATCGGCCGGCTTTCTTCCGATCCCGGAATTCGCTGTTTACGCGGCGACTAAAGCGTACGTCACCAGCTTCTCCGAAGCGCTCCGGGCCGAACGTGTCCACTCTCTGTCCAGGCCCGGTGCAAACTGATTTCCAGGAGGTCGCAAGACGCCCTGGTGAACAGCCCGAAGGGGGCCCAGGGTTCGTTCATGTTCCGGTGGAAAGGGTCGTGCGTGACGCACTCGCTGCGCTGGAAGCGGACCGCCCGCTCGTCATCCCCGGTTTCGCCATGAAGCTCGGGATGTTTCTCGTCCGCCTGACACCAATGCCGATCTTGCGATGGGCTTCCCGGTTTCGAAGAAACGAAATTAGCCTGTAGCCCTTCTCTGCGTGTCGCAGCTTTTCGACCGACTCATTTGTATTTGACCGAGCAACCGTATGGTTTGGTCGTCGAAGTCGTGACTGGTTTGCCGGCGAGCGATTCGTCGAGCGCGACTTTGACGTAGTTCGTCGAATTGGGAATGTCTGCGGGATTAGGCGTCGCTTTGCTGTCGATTGCGCCTTCGTAAACAACTTTCCCTTCTGGGTTAATTACAACCATGTTCGGCGTATTCTTTGCCCCATAAGCGCGTCCCGCTTTGCCTTCCGGGTCAAGAAGCAGCGCGGTCTGCTGCGTTTTCCAGCCGGTCGTGACCT
>QHMQ01000076.1 GCA_003217835.1 Verrucomicrobiota bacterium | reverse complement strand
TGTACGTCGCCTTTTGGATCCGAGGAAAAAAGGAAGATCTCCGCGGAAATTGAGCCGAACTGTGAAAGAGTTCACGTCATTTCTCGATTCGCGCGTTGGAATAGGCGTATTCAAATGTAGTCCCACGTGGCCGGGCCATGAAGCGGCCGGGACCAAGTGGTTCATCTTCGCCATAGTAGCAATCGATCTGCCATCGTCGCAGACCGCCGCCCGTATCGACAATTTTCCAACGCGTGCTGCCAAAGACTTGGTGCACAGTAGAAGAGGGCGTTTCGATGGCTGCGCCGCGACGCAACCCGCTCTGGCCCGGTTTTGCAGCAGCGGAAAAGCGCGCAACGAGAGTGCCGCCACCACCACTCGGTTTCGATCCAAAAGCAAATGAATCTCCGCCGTTGTAACGAATGTAGTGGTGGCCGTTGACCGGCTCACGCAGACGGCCAAAGCCTTCCTTCTTGACTGAGCGAAGAAAATCGCGCGGATACTTGTGTCCATGCAATCCGGGGCGCGTTATCTGAGTCGCGTCAAATCCGCGCTCGAAAGTGAAACCCGATTCCATCGGAGTGTAATAGACAGTGCAGACGACGAAGTACTCGCCATTGTGACCCTGCGGGCGCTGCGCCAGTTTCTCATTTTCATAGGCAAGACGTTGCACCACCTCGGGCCACGGAATATCCGCACGAATTTCGGGCAAGATCGACAATGACGCGGCGACAACAATCGCGTCGGCAATTAATCGCCGAAAATAGAGTCGATTGGGCCGCCGACTAAAACTTCGATGGGGAGATGTTTCCATTCGTATTCGTAAGGGGGCTGCTTCCATTGAAATTGTTTGGGGTAAATCTTGCGAATGCGCTTGATGATTTCCACTCCTGTCATAAACGGACAAAAAGTTTTGCGGTCAATTACATGCAGTTGGGCGCCACCACATAGTTCGCCGACGAACTTGTGAAAAGTCGGCTGAAAGTAAGTTTCGCGAAAATAAACGCCCGGCAGCTTCAAATCGTTTAGCTCGTGACAAAGCACGGTCGCATTGATGAATGGTGCGCCGAAAATTTCAAATGGCCGCGTCGTGCCTCGACCTTCGGAGATATTTGTGCCCTCGACCAAGCACATCCCCGGATAAACCGTCGCGGTGTCGAGCGTCGGCATGTTCGGCGACGGCATGACCCAACGAAGGCCCGTTTGATCGAACCACATCGCGCGCTCCCAATTTTTCATCGGCAAGATCGACAATCCACAATCGGGAAATACTTCGTCTCGGAATTGCTGGGCCAATTCGCTTATCGTGCGGCCATGCCGCACCGGAATCGAATGTAAACCGACAAACGACCGGTATTCCGGATCGAGAACTGGTCCTTCGGTTGTAACGCCGTTGATCGGGTTTGGTCGATCAAGGATCAGAACATGAACGGCTGCTCTCTCGCAGGCGCGCATGCAGAGATACATCGTCCAAATGAAAGTGTAATAGCGTGTGCCGATATCTTGAAGGTCAACAAGGAGAAGATCGATATCTTCCAGCATCTCCGCAGTTGGCTCGCGGTGTTCGCCGTAGAGACTGTAGATCGGAATGCCGAGCCGTGAGTGCTCGTAGCTTTTCCATTCCACCATGTTGTCTTGCGTCTCGCCACGGAAACCGTGTTGCGGACCGAAGAACGCAGCAAGGTGAAATAGATCGCCATTGTGCTGCTCAAGAACATGCGACGTGTGATCGAGCTTTGCTGAAACTGATGCTGGATGAAGTAATGCGCCGACACGCGCGCGGCGAAACTTCTCCGGCCAAAGCTCGCCCAAATGGTCAATTGGCAGTTCGACGCCCACGGCTGTGGTTTAGCACAACACAGAAATTCCTGCGAGGTGGATTGAGGGTAGCGGCGGCCGTGTCAGCGGCCCGGATTGTAAACTAGGCGCTCGCCGCGGCGAGCGCCTCTACAACCTTCGCCGCCTAACGAGGCCCGATACGACGAAGATCACAAGTGTGACGAGTGCTACGCATGTGCACACTTTCGCGAACAATTCGCCGTGACGCGTGTAAAAGGTGAGCTCGGGTCTAGTTGGAACGTCGATCTCGCCAGTAAGCACGCCCTCGGGGAACGTGCTGCCAGTTTCATCCTGTAACAGCTGCGTGACGCGACCGAAATCATTCACAAAACAGGTCACGCCAGTGTTGGCCGCTCGGATCATCGGACGGCGCGTCTCGACGCAGCGAAAAATTGCGTTTGCCAGGTGTTGCTGCGAACCGGCAGAATGCAAGAACCATCCGTCGTTCGTCACGTCAACGAGGAGGCTCGCGCCGCCGAGCACGAATTTTCTTGTCAACTCGCCAATGGTATCTTCGAAGCAGACCAAGGGCGCGACGTGCACGTCCTGATTCGTTAGGCGAAACACCGTGTAATCTTGGCCGGCCTCAAAATCGCCCGGCACCCATTTGCTCGCCACAGCCGCAAACAGCGGAAATGAATGTCGTAGCGGAATGTATTCGCCGAACGGAACGAGATGGATCTTGCGATAAATTTGCATTTCGCCATTCCGCGAGACAAAAACCGCTGCGTTGTAAGCGTGGTCGTGACGCCAGGATCTTCCGCCATAGCTCCAAGTAACTGAACAGTGTCGTAACTTTCGAATTTCCCTGGTATCGAACTTTCGGGATATACGATCAATTCGGGCGTGAAATTCGCTTGGTGCGCGAGACTGCTCAAGTAGTCCAATTTCTGTTTAACGACGTCGAAATACTTTGGGTCGAACTTCTCTCTCTGCGGAATATTTGCCTGCACTGCGGCGACGTGAAGAGGATTTGTTGTCGGAGGATTCCGGACGCTCTGAATGCCAAATGTGAAGAGGCCAACAATTCCAACCATCGTGAGTGTCAGATCAAAATGCGGCCGCATTCGACGTGTTTGTGCTTCGACAAAGAAACGGATCGGGGCCGTTACTGCAATGACATTGACGAATGCAATGGCGAACGACAATCCGGTTACACCGGTGAATTCCGCGATTTGGATAAGTGGCCAATTGGCATGCAACGCGACACCAAGTCCGTTCCAACCGAATCCGCCAAACAACCAACCTCTTATCCACTCATGCGCGACCCAGGCGCTCGCGCCGCAGAATGCCGTCTGCAGATTTCGTCGCGAACTAAGAAAATCTGTGGGCGCAATTAGTCCGATAAACCAACTCCAGAATGCGAGGTGAAGTCCGAGATAGAGCGAAAGCAGAAGGGGGAGCCCTTTCAGCCAAAAACTGCCAAATAAGCTTCCGAGCGAACCAAGCCAGCTAAACGTCCCCGTGAAAAAAACGATTCCAGCGACGTACCCGAGCAGGAGATTGCGCAACCATCGCCGTGTTGAATTTCTTCCTGAAAACCAAACGGCGGCGATCAATGGCGTGAGCGCGATCCAGCAAAGCCAATTTTGGTTAAACGGCGGGAAGCAAAGCGTGCAAAGCACTCCACTTAAAATCGCTGCCAGCCATGGCCAGAACTGCAGCAATTTTCGTAACGTGTTCACTCCTGCGATCTGCTCAGACGAGACTGAGCATCCTCTTGCAGCCAATCCCAGAGCTGCCTGAGTTTCTCTTCCACTTCCGATTTGATTTGGTTGAGCTTCGTTGAATCGAACTTTTCGTTCTCGGGCCGCCGCTGCGCAAAAAGATAATATTTGATCTTCGGCTCGGTCCCTGACCCACGCACGGCAATGCGTGTCCGATTTTCGAGTTCAAAGATCGACATCTTCTCCTTGGGAATTTCGTCGCCTTCGACGTCGCGAATTGTTTCTGTTTCGAAATTTCTGACACTCGTCACTTTCGACCCGAGTACTTCTGAAAACGGATGCCTTGCGTAGGATTCAACCAATTGCTTGATTTTGCTCGCGCCCTCCGCGCCTTCGAAAACAAGCGAGCCATTTTTCTCCGCAAAATAGCCGAAGATTGCGAAGATCTCGTCGAGCAATTCATCAACTGTTTGGCTGCGGGACTTCGCGTATGCAGCCACTTCGCAAAACATGATCACCGCGCCATTGCCGTCCTTGTCGCGAGCAAAATCAGCTCCGCTGTAGCCGTAACTTTCTTCACCACCGATAACATAAAATGAAGAGTGGGCGAGACGAAGTCGCCGTGTTTCTTCTTCGCCAAGATCGACATAGTTTTGTCGCACGTTTGTATTTGAAGCCGGTGAGCGTTTCCACGCATCGCAAACCGTAGTCTTCGGCAATCGCCTTCTGCAGATCCGTCGTGACAAATGTCTTGATGATCACGGCGCGCGACGCGTTTTCTTTGTTCAGAATGCCCCGATCGAACAACGTCTTCGTCCGGTAATAAGCAATGAGCGAACCGATTTGATTACCGGTCAGCAATTTCATTTTTCCGGTTTTTGTCCGCACCGCCGCGCCCATCCGATCGCAATCCGGATCAGTCGCCACAACCAGATCAGCATCTTCTTTTTGCGCGAGATCGATGGCCATCGTCAGCGCCTCGGCGTTTTCCGGGTTTGGTGATTTTACCGTGGAGAATCGTCCGTCGAAACGGTCCTGTTCTGCTACGACGTCAAAATTGAATCCGAGCCGTTTAAGCATCGGCTCAATGATCACCCGTCCGGTTCCGTGAAGCGGCGAATAAACGACACGCAGCGATTTTGTCTCGCGAATAATCTGCGGATCTAAAATCAATGTCTCAAGGCGCTGCATGTACGCTTCGTCGATTTCTTTTCCGAGCGTCGTGATTTTCCCTTGTCGATCTTTTGGCAGCGGCGCGAAGGTTTCACTCGTGATTGCGTTCACTTTCGCAATGATTCCGCTCGCGTGGGGCTCGATTACCTGCGCGCCATCGTTAAAGTAAACTTTGTAGCCGTTATCGTGCGGCGGATTATGACTCGCCGTGATGACAATCCCCGCGTTCGCTTTGATCTGGCGAACAGCGAAGGAAAGTTCCGGCGTCGAACGCGGTCCGTCGAATACGAACGCATCGCAACCATTTTCAGCTGCGACTCTTGCCGCGAGATCAGTGAATTCATTTGAAAAAAAACGGGGGTCATGCGCGATCACAATTTTTGGATTCGCCGAAATTTTCTCGCGTTGGTTCCAATCGTGCAGATAAGCGACGAGTCCTTGCGTCACGCGGCTGACGTTGAAGAAATTCATCGCGTTCGTTCCGACGCACGGGAATTGCGGCCATTCGTCTTCCCGCGAGCTACCGCGCTCCACAGCCGTGACAATTTTCCCGATCGTGCGGCCACGAAGACCACCGGTGCCGAAGGCAAGCGTCTGATAAAACCGGTCGTTTAATTCCGGCCATGCATCGGCTGTAACAAGTTCATGAACGACTCGCATGTAAAGATCCGATGGCGCTCCGGCAATCAGGGTTCGAATGTTCGTCGCCGCCGATTCCATCAATTGGCTGTCAGCAACCGCACGCTCGATTTTCGAATGCAGTTTTTCAACGTCGCCCGGCATCGCTGCCAACTGTTCCGCCGTGAACACGCTTTGCAAGCGCTCTTCTGTAGCCGCGGGTAGTGCCGCAGATTTCCGTTCAGCTTGTGATTACCGAGCGATACACGAGCCTTGCCGCCGTGATGTCTTCCACGGCCATGCCGAGAGATTTGAAGATGGTCGTTTCGGTTGCGCGCGAGGGAACTTTGCCGGCGAGCGCTTGTCCAAGCTCAGAGTAAATTTTCGCGCCGGAAAGAATCACATCCCCGGATTCTTTCAGCGCAGCTTCACGTGAATCGACGAATACGACATTCGCTATCGCCTCATCATCCAGCTCGCGCCATTCAGGCCGACAGGCGCCGACCGCGTTGACGTGACAACCTAGCCTTAGCCACGATCCCTTTAACACGGGTGTTTTCGAGTTTGTCACGGTCACCACGACATCCGCGTCGCGCACGGCTGCTTCAGCCGACATCGCCTTTGCGCCAATCTCTTCCGCGAATCGCTCTGCATGCGCCGGCGTGTGACTCCACACACGAATTTCCTCGAAACGCCTAACGAACCGCAGCGCCTCGACATGACTGCTGGCTTGCACCCCACTGCCGAGAACCGCGAGAACTTTCGCGTTTGGCGACGCAAGAAGCTTTGTCGCCGCCGCAGAAACTGCTGCGGTGCGCATCTCGGTGATCAATCGTCCGTCCATCACCGCAAGCGGTGCGCCCGTTTGTGGATCGACCAGAAAAATTGTCGCCATGTGGGTCGGGATTCCGCGCTCCGCATTCGTCGCGTAGAAGGTGACGATCTTTATGCCAAGTCCCTCAGGAGTTAGCGCCGGCATCATCCCAAAAAATCCGCCCGGCGGATCGATCGTGATAACCGACCGCACCGGTTGCGTTACCTTTCCGGCCGAAAAATCAATCAGCGCCTGCTCCATCGCCGGGATCAACTCTTCCATCCGCAGATGTTGACGGACCTGCTCCTCGTCGAGATGCAACGGTCTATCGCTTTTCATTGGATCTTTATGATGGCGGCTTAAACTCGAAAGCCGAAGCTCGAATTGCGAAACAAAGCATAAGCAGCAAGCCTGCTAGGCTTATAGATTTCGAAATTATGTCTCTCAACTTTGATAGTATTCGCGCTGCGCACGAGCGGATTCGTCCGCACATCAGACGAACCCCGGTGCTGACGAGCACGCGGCTGGATGCGGCGAGCGGCGGGTCGCTATTTTTTAAGTGCGAGAATTTTCAAAAGGTCGGCGCGTTCAAGGCACGGGGCGCGACTAACGCCGTATTTTCGCTCGACGAGACAACGGCACGCCGCGGTGTAGCCGCGCATTCGTCGGGCAATCATGGGACTGCGCTTGCGCGCGCGGCAAAATTGCGCGGAATCCCTGCTCACATCGTCATGCCGTCAAACTCGGCAAAGGTGAAGGTGCGCGCGGTCGAGAGTTACGGTGCCCGCATTGTCTTTTGCGAACCGACACAAGAAGCGCGCGAAGTCGCGTGCGCGGACGTGATTGCGAAAACAGGCGCGACGCTGATTCATTCATTTGAAAACGAAGATGTAATGGCGGGGCAGGGGACGGCAGTCGTGGAATTGCTGGAAGATGTTTCCGATATCGATCTTGTGATCTGCCCGGTCGGCGGTGGCGGTTTGCTCTCTGGCACGGCCGTTGCGGCGAAAACCATGCGGCCCAAAATAAAAGTGATCGCTGCCGAGCCGGCAAACGCGGATGACGCGGCGCAATCGTTTCGCGCCGGACGATTGATTCGTACCGAGAAGAAATTCACTATCGCTGATGGGCTACGGACAAACGTCGGCGCGCCGAATTTCGAGGTCATCCAGCGTCACGTGGACAACATCGAGACGATGAAGATCATCATCGAACCCTCAGCGGCTGTTCCATATGCCGCGATTGCTCAGCGCCAGCCTTGGGTCGCCGCGGCGACCCAAGGCTCGGCAAGCAAGATCGACATTAGCGGAAAGCGCGTCGCCATCATTCTGACTGGCGGGAACGTCGATCTCGACGCGTTACCGTGGCAACTGTAGTAGCAGGCGACACGGCTGCCTCTACAGAACTTCGACATTCGGATTTACGACTTGATCAATGGCACGCGATAGATGTTGAAATCATAGCAATGCGACGATGAGCACGCCCGAAAAATTGCAAACTCGCTGTGTAATCATCGGTGGTGGACCGGCCGGAATGATGGCTGGTTATTTGCTCGCCCGTGCGGGGGTGCCTGTAGCGGTGCTGGAAAAACATGCCGATTTCAACCGCGATTTCCGCGGCGATACGATTCATCCCTCCACACTCGAACTAATGTATGAACTCGGGTTGCTCGATGAGTTCTTGAAGCAGCCGCACCAGGAAGTGCGCGAATTACGCGGTGTAATTAACGGTCAGACCGTACCGATTGCCGATTTCACGCAGCTCCCGACGCGCTGCAAATTTATCGCCTTCATGCCGCAGTGGGATTTTCTAAATTTCCTCTCCAATCGTGCCAAGCGTTTCCCGACCTTTCAACTGCACATGGAAACCGAGGCCGTCGATTTGTTGATTGAGAATGAGCGCGTGGTCGGCGTGCGCGCAAAAACCCCGCGCGGCGAAATGCAAATGCGTGCAGACCTCGTCATTGGGGCCGATGGGCGGCACTCGACCACGCACACGCGTGCCGATTTTAAGCTGCACGAGTTTGGCGTGCCGGTCGACGCGCTGTGGATGCGCATCTCGAAAAAGCCGGATGATCCGGAACAATCGCTCGGTTTTTTCCAGCACGGCAAACTTCTCGTGTTGCTTGATCGCACTGATTACTGGCAATGCGGCTTCGTCATCCCGAAAGGCGGTTTCGACGAGATCAAGGCGCGTGGGTTGCCGGAATTTCAAAATGACATCGCCACCTTCGCCGCATTTCTGCGCGACCGTGTGCCTGAGCTGGACGACTGGTCGAAGATCAAACTGCTTACGGTACAGATCAATCGCCTGGGTGATTGGTGTCGCGCAGGATTGCTTTGTATCGGCGATTCTGCGCACGCGATGTCGCCGGCAGGTGGTGTTGGTATCAATCTCGCCATTCAGGATGCGGTCGCGACGGCGAATTTACTCGCGGAAAAATTGCGGAGCGGTTCGATCACCGTGGACGATCTGCGAAAAGTGCAAGCGCGTCGCGAATGGCCGACGCGCCTGATCCAGCGGGTGCAAGTCTTCATTCATCAACGAGCCGTCACCGGCCGAACGTCAGGCAGCGGCAAGTCACTGCCGTTTGTCGTTCGTTTGCTGAAATGGTTTCCGATTCTACGACAATTGCCCGCCCGTTTCATCGGTCTCGGCCCACGCCCCGAGCATTTCCGCAGTCCGAGTACAGTCTAAGGAGCCTTGTTCGAAGCGCTGACGTGCCCCGCAAGATCGGCGTTTCACTGCAGTGTCGCGACGTTGATCTCTTGACGACTACGCCACTTCGACTTCGATGCCGCCGATCCAGCGTGCGACAAGATTGTAGATGGCGGCGCCGATAACACCGAAGATGAATCCCATCACGCCGTAGATCACCGGCATGAAAAGACCCATCCCGAACATGATTCCCGCTACAACTGCGCCCGGCGCAGTCGAAGAGGCTTGGGCTCCCTGCGTATGTTGCGCGAACGCGCCTGCCGCCGCGGCCAGCATAAAAATTGGCAGGAAGATCAAGCCCATGCAGGCATAAAGTACGCCCAGCATCTTGCCTGCTTGCAGCGGTGCGATCCGTTTGACTGTGCGTTTCATATTGAGGCGATCATGCTCGGCATTCGGGTTATCCCGGTAATTAGATTTGGTCACGCCAGCATGCCACTCTTATTTAAGAGTGATCTCGCGCATAGTTTTTGTGCCGAGGATTTCGCGAATGTCGAGTCGCTTCACGGCGGTGGAGCGGCGTTGGTCTTCCGAACCCATGACCTTCTCGACGATCGGATCCATTTTGTCGCGTAATCCGTCGAGCGCAGCCATGTTGGGATATTGCACCATGATGAGAATGTTGAAGTCTTGCGCGCCGATCGCGTCGCCCTCTAGAATTTTGTAATCCAGAATGATTTTTTGCTTTTTCTCTTCGTCGTAAACTGGCTTCACGGTCTGACTAATGGACTTGAGGTAATCATCTCCCAATCCGGATTTGGTTTTCACCATTGTGAGAACCCAGACCGGACCTTCCGTGTACGGCGCATTGCTGCCACCCACTGTTCTACTCGTATTCGTGGTCGGCGGGCTGGTTTGCGCGGAGCAAAGACCAGCGATTCCGAGAGATAACAGCGCGGTAACAAAGATTTTCGTGTTCATCATACGCGCACCATGATCACTGTGCGTTAAACATGCGAGGACAATTGCACGGAGAAATTTTCGAAGGCTTAGTGGTTGCCCACAAACTCGCTCACGTTCAGTTTTCCGCGCGTAAGATCGCTGCGCGACGCACACTGAGCATTATGCCAAGGTTTAGACGACAGTTTTTATTCGCGACAATAACGATAGCGGCAATTCTACCAAGCATTTCGGCTGCGCAATCAGCCAAGCCGACGATGAAGGCGATCGTGATGCATGAGTATGGCGGTCCGGAGGTCCTGAAGTACGAAGAAGTTCCGCGGCCTGAGCCGAAAGATAACGAGGTTCTCGTGCGAATGATTGCTGCAGGTGTGAATCCGGTCGATGCGCTGATTCGCTCAGGAAAGTACGCGAAATTTTTCGGCACGACGCTGCCGCTGGTTCCCGGGTATGACATCGCGGGCATCGTCGAGAAAACAGGAACGAAAATCACCAAGCTGAAAGCCGGAGATCCAATATATGCCTATGTCATGTGGGGAGGCGGTTACGCAGACTATGTGGTCGCAACCGAAGGAGAGGCGGCAGCAAAGCCGAAGTCGATCACGTTTGTAGAAGCGGCGGGCGTGCCACTCGCGGCTTTGACGGCGTGGCAAGCGCTGATCGACACGGCGAAGTTGAGTGCGGGTCAGACCGTCCTTATTCATGGCGGATCTGGCGGCGTTGGCAGCTTCGCCATTCAAATCGCGAAAGCGCGCGGCGCGAAAGTGATCGCGACGGCCTCGACGCCAAACCAGGATCTGCTCAAACAACTTGGTTCGGATGTGGCAATCGATTACACGAAGACGAAGTTCGAGGATGTTGCGAAAGATGTCGATGTTGTGCTCGATTCGGTCGGCAAAGACACGCTCGCGCGTTCCTATGGCGTGGTGAAGAAGGGCGGCTTCATCGCGACGTTGGTCGCCGAGCCTGATCAGGCGGAACTCGACAAACACGGAATCCGCGGGGCGCCGATCTCGGTAAAACCGAATTCAGACGAGCTCATGGAGATTACGAAGCTGATCGAAGAAAAGAAAATCAAGCCGGTTGTGTCACAAGTGCTGCCGCTTACCGAAGCGGTGAAGGCGCAGGAACAAGCCGCGACGCATCATACCCGCGGCAAAATCGTGCTCAAAGTCGCTGACGAGCCGAAGTAGTAACTAGCGGGTCGCCTGTGGTATAACACAGGAATGAACTGGGAAGCGATTAGCGCGGTCTCGCAATTGGTTGGCTCGATCGCGGTCGTTTTCTCGGTGCTGTATCTCGGCATTCAAGTGCACCGCAGTACGCGCGTGGCAAGGCTCGCCACGCAAGATGCCGCGGCCACGGCCCTGCGCGATGTGACCAAGCCTTTGATGGAGAACGCGGAGCTGGAACGACTCTGGCGCGTAGGCCTGGAAGATCTCAACGCGCTCTCGGCCCAAGATCAGGCCCGCTTCTTTCACGCCGCCTACCAATTTTTGAAGGCATTCGAAACGATCCATTTTCACTATGTCTATGGACTAATGGATCGTCAGCTGTGGGAGGGCTGGCGCGGGCTTCTACGGCATTACGTCGCTGCGCCCGGAATTGCCCATTATTGGAAGCTTCGGCCTGAAGTTTTTTCCGAGCGGTTTCGAAAATTCGTTGACGGCCTCGAACCTCCGGCTAAGCAACGCACCGTCGGAACTCTTCTCGGGCAGGAACGAGACTCATAGCGCAGATCGTCTCGGGATCGGACGGACAAGATCCCTTTAGGCGAGACCTGCCATTACAGAAAAACCGTTGCTGTGATGCATAACGCGAGCTAATTGCACGGTCTGTCGCGCGGGCAAAACAGATGAACATTCACGAGTATCAAGCCAGGGAGTTGTTGCAAAAATTCGATGTGGCGACGACACGAGGCAAGGTCGCCTCGACGGCGAGTGAAGTAGAGCAAATCGCGAACGAGTTGGGACATGTCGATCTTGTGGTAAAAGCGCAGATTCACGCCGGTGGGCGAGGGAAGGGGACATTCCAGAATGGATTCAAGGGCGGCGTTCATCTTTCCAAATCGCCGGCGCACGCGGCCGAGATCGCGTCGAAAATGCTCGGAGAGACTCTCGTCACGCACCAAACCGGACCTGCTGGTCGTGTCGTGAACAAAGTGCTCGTAGCTGAGTCGGCGGAAATTGCGCGCGAAATCTATTTTGCGATTCTGCTCGATCGAGCACCGGCCGCGCCAGTGGTTGTCGCGAGCACGGAAGGCGGCGTTGAAATTGAAACCGTCGCGACGAAATCTCCTGAGAAAATTATTCGGGAACAAATAGATCCGCTTGCCGGTCTGCAATCATTTCAAACACGGAAACTGGCGAAGCAACTCGGGTTTGAATCGTCCCAGCTGAAAAGCGCCTCGAAATTATTCGAAGGGCTCTATCGCACCTTCATCGCCTTCGATTGCTCGATGGTTGAAGTGAATCCGCTGGTAGTTACAACCAAGGGCGAAGTACTGGCGCTCGACGCCAAATTTAATTTCGACGATAACGCACTCTATCGGCATCCGGAGATTGTGGCGATGCGTGACATTGCGGAGGAAGATCCACGCGAGGTGGAAGCCTCGAAGCATGGACTCAGTTACATCGGGCTCGACGGAAATATCGCCTGCCTCGTGAACGGCGCCGGTCTGGCCATGGCCACAATGGACATCATCAAATTTTATGGCGGCGAGCCGGCCAACTTTCTCGATGTCGGCGGCGGCGCGACGGAGGAACAAGTGACAGAAGCGTTTAAAATTCTGATCTCCGACAAAAAGGTCAAGGCAATCCTGGTCAACATATTTGGCGGAATCATGAGATGCGATGTGATCGCGCAGGGTATTATCAACGCGGCGAAAACGGTGAGGCTGTCGGTGCCACTAGTGGTGAGACTGGAAGGAACAAATGTCGAGAAAGGGAAACAGTTGCTCAAAGAAAGCGGTCTCACGTTGATCGCGGCCGACGATCTCGCGGATGCCGCTAAGAAAGTAGTTGCAGCCGCAAAAGCTAAATGAAAATTGGATCAACTATCGCCTTTGCATTGATGCTCGTGGCAACAGTTGCGGGCGATGAACTTCCGCGAAAAACAAAAACGCCGCGCGAGTCGTATCCGAATGTCGACGTAATTTACGATTTCGTTAAGCCAGCACATGGCGAGCGGTTGCGGACGATCATCACAAAGCCACGCGACGCCAAGGGAAAGATCCCTGTGATTTTTGTGGCCGGTTGGCTTAGTTGCGATTCGGTCGAAGCGCCCGAAGACACGAAAGATGCAAGTGGGATGGTATTCCGTGGTTTGGCGCAAATGCCAGGCTTCTCTCTATTTCGAGTCGACAAGCAAGGCGTTGGCGACAGCGAAGGGGTTTGTTCTGACACCGATTTTGAATCAGAGCTTGCAGGTTATCGCGCGGCGTTTCACGCGTTAAAGAATTACGACTTCATCGACACCAATCAAATTTACATTCTCGGTATCAGCAATGGCGGCGGATTCGCGCCTCTGGTTGCGGAATCTCCCTCCGAGCAAGCACAAGTGCAGGGTTACGTCGCAGTCGGCGGTTGGGTGAAGACGTGGTTCGAGCACATGCTCGAAATCGAGCGGCGCCGATTCGCCCTGATGGGTAAGTCTCCCGCCGAAGTAAACGCTCGCATGAAAGACGCGTCGACGCTTTATCATGATTGGCTGATCAAGAACAAACCGATCGATGAAATCTTGCGCGAGCACCCGAAGCTCGCGTCGCTGTGGCCCGAAGGAAAAGATCACGCTCATCTTTACGGCCGACCACTCGCGTTTTATCAGCAACTGCAAAATCTCAACCTCGCAGCGGCGTGGTCGCAAGTGAAAGTGCCAACTTTGGTGCTGCATGGCCAATACGATTGGATCATGAGCCGCGAAGATCACGAATTGATCGCGGCTTATGTGAATGCGAATCGCCCGGGAGCAGCGCGCTTCGTTGAGGTCCCAGAAACGGGGCACACGTTTCAACATTACCTGAGCATCCAAGACGCATTCAGCGGAAAGAGTGCTCCTTTCGATCCAAAAGTGCTGCGGCTGCTGACTGATTGGTTTAAGCAACAGCAAGCAAAAACGCGAGCATGAAAATCAAAGCCATTGGATTCGTCGCAGTCCCGGTCACAAACATCGGACAGGCGCGTTCGTTTTATGAAGAGGTGCTCGGCTTAAGAACTTCGGATGAAATGATGGGCGGAAAGTGGATCGAATACGCGGTCGGCGACGATACGCTGGCAGTTGCGAACGTGAGCGACACCTGGACGCCGTCCGACCAGGGGACAGGCGCGGCATTTGAAGTGGAAGACTTTGATGAGGCGATCGACCGATTAAGGGACCGCCATGTTCGCTTTGCCGCGGAGCCATTCGAAACGCCGTGTTGTCACATGGCGGTTGTGCAAGATCCGGACGGAAACAAATTAATCATCCACAAATTAAAACCTGAAAACGAGAAAGGAATCTGTAAATGATCACAAACGAAGTAGCCTTCGTCGCCATCGCCGTTTCTGATGCGGAGCGTGCGCGAAAATTTTATCAGGAAACGCTAGAGCTAAAACCCACGCACACAGCAATGGAAGGTGCCTGGGTGGAATACGATCTGGGCCCAACTACGATCGGGGTCGGCTGCCATCCGGCGTGGAAACCATCACGTGATGGAACGACGGTCGCATTCGAGGTGGACGACATCGACGCGGCGATCGCGGAGCTGAAAGAGCGCGGCGTCTCTTTTGACATGGAAAAGACCGAGACGCCAGTTTGTTGGATGGCACAATTCCGGGATCCAGACGGCAATAAACTGGTCATTCACAAACGAAAGAAATGACAAAGCTCGAATGACGAATGACAAAGGAAATTCAAATGACGAAGCCCGAAAGTCGAAATAGCGATCACGATTTCTTCGTCATTCGTCGTTCCAATCATGTCTGTTCTTGTCGATAAGAACACCCGGCTTGTGGTGCAGGGAATTACCGGAAGCGCGGGCGCGTTTCATACGCGCCAGTGCATCGAATACGGCACCAATGTGGTCGCGGGTGTGACGCCGGGTAAGGGCGGCCAAATGTTCGATGGCACGATTCCGGTATTCGACACGGTCTGGGAAGCGCGCCAGAAGACCAGATGCAATGTCTCGATGGTGTTTGTGCCTACCCCGGCGGCAGCCGATTCGATTCTCGAAGCTGTCGATGCTGGTGTTGAGCTCGTTGTTTGTATCACGGAAGGAATCCCGGTGATGGATATGATGCGTGTCAAAGCGCTCATGCATGGCAAAAAATCGAGACTCATCGGGCCGAATTGTCCGGGCATCATTACGCCGGGCGCTTGCAAGATCGGGATCATGCCGGGCTACATTCATAAGCCGGGTAACGTTGGCGTGATCTCCCGTTCGGGAACACTTACTTATGAGGCAGTCTGGCAATTGACTACGCGCGGCTATGGCCAATCAACTTGTATCGGCATCGGTGGCGATCCAATTCACGGCCTGTCGCATCTCGATGCGGTCAAACTTTTCAACGAAGATCGGCATACTGATGCGAT
>QHMQ01000011.1 GCA_003217835.1 Verrucomicrobiota bacterium | reverse complement strand
CGGCATCTTATCTTTGGTGCAAGAAGCTACGAACGACAATCGAAGCGAAGTGGGTCAACGCGCGCGAAGAAATTAACCCACATTTCTTTGGACCGAATCGTGATATTGAGGACTACAACTTCGTGAACTTCGCCGCCGAGTATGAGATCAGTCCGCACATGTCGATCTTCGGCCGGGTCGATAATCTCACCGGCGAACATTACGCGGAGGTGTTCGGCTTCCCTGCGCTTGGGACCGCGGCCTATGCCGGAATGAAAGTTCGGTTTTGAGCGTCGAAATATTGATGGTCACTTGTCATTCCGAGCGAAGTCGAGGAATGGAGCGAGTGGGACGAGCGACATGAACGGTTGCGCCGCGAGGGAAGCGGCGAGAGAGTCGGGAGACGAACGAGTTCAATCGATACTGTTTCAGAAATATTTAGAGATGTCTCGACTCCGCTCGACATGACAAAGAGATGACCCCGCTCACTTACGTGATCATTGGTTTGATTGTTGTAGGAGTTCTCGCCGCAATAATCTTTTTTGCGATCCAACGCCGAAGCACGCCCTCGGAGCTGCTTGCGAATGCGCGAACGGCTGAAGAAGAAATCATTCGGCGTCTCGAAATGCTGGACCGGGGATTGCGTGACGAGTTTTCGCGGAATCGCGAAGAAGGCGCTTCGGCTGCGAAGAGCCAGCGCGAAGAATTAGGCAAATCGCTCGAAGGCGTCCGCGCGATTGTCGATCTTCGCTTGAAAGAATTGCAGCAGGACAACGCCAAGCAGATCGACAAAATGCGGGCGACGGTGGATGAAAAATTGCAGGGCACACTCGAGAAGCGCCTCGGCGAATCGTTCAAACTAGTGAGTGATCGTCTCGAACAAGTGCACAAAGGCCTCGGCGCAATGCAGCAGCTGGCCAGCGACGTTGGCGGCTTGCAGCGCGTCCTGACTAACGTGAAGACGCGCGGTGGCTGGAGTGAATGGCAGCTTGGCGTTTTGCTCGAAGAAATGCTGACGTCCGAGCAATTCGCCAAGAACATGAAAACACGGGACGATACCGATGAGCGTGTCGAGTTCGCGATTCGATTACCCGGTGACGATAACGGCGCGCCGGTCTGGCTGCCGATCGATGCGAAATTTCCGATGGAGCATTACGAGCGTTTGGCTACAGCGCAGGAGAAAGGCGACGCGGTGGCGGTCGACGCCGCCATGAAGACTTTGGAGACACAGCTCAAGCGATGCGCAAAAGATATTTGCGAAAAATATATCAATCCGCCGAAGACGACTGACTTCGCGCTTTTGTTTTTACCAAGCGAAGGACTTTACGCGGAGGCGATTCGCCGCGTTGGCTTGGTGCAAAACGTCCAGCGCGATTGTCGGGTTACTTTTGTCGGACCAACGACGCTGGCGGCGTTGCTGAACAGTCTACAGATGGGATTTCGTACGCTCGCGATCCAGAAGCGATCGAGCGAAGTCTGGAGTTTACTCGCCGGAGTGAAAACTGAGTTCGGGAAATTTGGGGACGCATTGTCAGCAGTGAAAGACAAACTCGAGCAGGCCGCTCGGAAAATGGAAGATGTCGATATCCGATCCCGAGCGCTGACGAAAAAACTGCGCG
>QHMQ01000010.1 GCA_003217835.1 Verrucomicrobiota bacterium | reverse complement strand
GAATTTTCGCTGGCGGAAGATCGACAAGTTCGGTCTGCGCCAGCAGACGTCCGTATTTCTCTTCGCCGAGAGCGAAATCCTGGGACGACTTTGGGAGTTTTTCGCGTTCCAGCCAGGTCGCATAATCGGCGAGCGCGTTGGCTGCTCTGCGGTTGGCATCCTGAAAGGCAGCGCGAATTTGCTCGTCCTTTAGTCCGGTTATCGCGGCAACCAGGTTTTTTTTCAGAAAATCTGAGGAACCTCGCGCGATTTGAATAGCAAGTTCCACATATGGTTTGGGAAGGACCTCGTTCAGGTTGGTTCTTGCTGCGATGAGGATATTGGGGATTTGGCATTCGATTGCGACAAGGCTGCGAACGCGATCTTCGAGCGGCGCAAAATTCCTTTGCACATATACATTCACATCGGCGGCGCGCGCGTAGACCATGGGATTGCGCTCGAAGATGGACATCTCCTGCATTTGAAAGAGTTCGTTTTTGATCGCTGCTTGCAGAATTCTGAGATCGAGCGATTGGCGAGGACTCAACTTGCTCGGGTCGAACTTCCTCAATCGATCGTCAAACCGCCTTAACCGGGAAAGCTCGGCATCAAGTGCGAGTCGGCTGTAATCAGTGATTTTGCCGTCGTATTCGTGAAACCCAAGAGCGGTTCCCTGAAGTGGGCGAGCGGCGAAATAACCTTTGATGTATTCCTCGGCTACCGCCTCGTATTCGGCGTCGGCAGGTTGCGCAGCGAAACTGCTCGCCCACGGTAAACAGAGCGTGACCGACAAAAAAATGGCCGAATGCAACTTTATCACAAAAGCGGGTTCCGCTCGCGCAAAGTTAGACAACCTTTGCGCGTTGCCAAAGATTTCCGGATGAGCGATTGTCCAATCGAGTTGCTGATTCTTGCTCGAAATATGAAACGTTCCATCGCCGCGCCTTTGTTGGCTTGTCTGCTGGTTTTCGGTGCGCTGTCTTGCGCCCGCGCCCAAGATGAGCAGGCAGCAAAGAGGGACGACGACAATGGTTACTCACAAATTTCCATTTTCGCAAAAGCTATCCAATTGATTCGACAGGATTATGTAGATGGGAACAAGACGAGCTATCATGATCTCATCACAGCGGCGTTGAAAGGCATGCTTTCGTCGCTTGATCCCCATAGCCAATTCATGGACCCAAATGACTTCCGCGACATGCAAGAAGACACGCGCAGTCGCTTCAACGGCCTCGGGATCGAGGTTTCGATGAAAAACGGTCTGCCTACGGTCGTCACCGCGATGGAGGACACGCCCGCGGCCAAGGCCGGCATTCTTTCGGGTGACCAGATTTTAAAAATTAACGGCACTTCAACGGAAAGAATGGACCTTCAGGACGCCATCAATATCTTGCGTGGGCCAGCAGGGAAGAACGTAACTCTTACCCTGTTGCGTCCTTCGACGAAGGAAATCAAAGACTACACGCTGGAACGCACGGAGATCAAAGTGCAAAGCGTCAAGGGAACGAGGTTGCTGGACGCGGATCTGACCGGCCCATTCCAGATCGCTTACATCCGGCTGATTCAATTCAATGAACCGACGGCCGAGGAATTATCGAAAGCTCTCGACGAATTGCAAAAGCAAGGAATGCAGGCGCTCATTCTCGATCTTCGGAATAATCCAGGCGGGCTTTTGAACAGCGCGGTGGACGTCTGTGCTCAATTTTTGCCGCCCAATACGAAAGTCGTCTCAACCCAGGGCCGGGTTGCTTCCCAGCAACACGATTACTCGACCTCTGGGGCGAGAAAAGAGCGTCCGCCTTTTCCCATGGCGCTCCTGATTAACGAAGGCAGCGCGAGTGGTGCGGAGATCGTTTCCGGAGCGCTCAAGGATTTGCACCGCGCCATCCTCGTCGGCGAAACCACGTTCGGGAAGGGTTCCGTGCAGAATGTCATGCAGTTGCCAGACGGTTCGGCGGTGCGTTTTACCACGGCAAAATACTACACGCCGAGCAAGCAGGTCATTCAGGGAAATGGTGTGACACCGAATATTCGCGTTCCGATGACGGCAGAGCAGGAGCGCGCGCTCTTCACGTTGCGCAATGCCGACAGCGCGAAACCGGACGAAGAGAAAAACATCATCAAGGCGAAAGATCCACAGACGTTGCGGGCGATCGACGCGCTGAAGGGTGTCATGATTTACGCGCAGCAAAACGCGCCGAAGGGCGAAGCGGTAAAGAAATGATTTGGAGGACGACCTCCGCGTCGTCCGAAAAATGGGACGCGACGGCGCGCGTCTCTCCATTCAGGTGAAAACACTCCTCGCGTTCGAAACCTCGTGCGATGAGACAGCCGTCGCGATCTTGCGGGGCAGTAACGGCCGCTCCGGCTCGGAGCTGCTGGCGACCGAAATCGCCTCGCAAATCGCCGAGCATGAAAAATATGGGGGAATCGTGCCCGAGATTGCTTCGCGCAATCATCTCGTCCATGCGCCCCGCTTGCTCGAGCGTGCCACACGCAATGCCAAGATAGACATGAAAAATGTGGACGCTTTCGCAGCTACCAGCGGACCCGGCCTCGCAAGTTCGTTGATGATCGGCGCCTCGATTGCCAAAGGTCTCGCAACCGGGTTCAGAAAACCTTACCTCGCAATCAATCACCTCGAAGGGCACTTGCTTTCGCCATTTTTCGGAGACGGTGAGGTGAACCCGAACGTTTCACTCATTGTGAGCGGCGGACACACGATGTTGCTTCGAGTGGATGGGCTGTCCGATTACCAGCTGATCGGACGCACGGTCGATGATGCTGCCGGCGAAGCATTCGATAAAGTCGCCAAGATGCTCGGATTCGGATACCCCGGTGGCCCGGAAATCGAAAAACGTGCGCACGGCGGCGATCCGAACCGGTTCAATCTCCCGCGGAGCATGCTCGACTCGGAAAATTTCAGTTTTAGCGGATTAAAAACGGCGGTCCGATATTTGTTGCCCAAGTTAAAAGGCGATTACGTTGAAGATCTTTGTGCGTCATTCCAGCAGGCGATTGTGGACGTCCTGGTGCGCAAAACGATCGTGGCAGCGCAGAAGTACGATGTCGATCTCGTGACCGTGAGCGGGGGCGTGAGCTGCAACGGCGAACTGCGGCAACAATTGCGCGACGCATGCGCGCGCCAAGGATGCAAATTCAAAAGCGCTGAGACCTGGTTGTGCACGGATAACGCGGCGATGATTGCATTTGCCGCGTCGTTGCGATTGCAAGCCGGATTTGAATCGAAGCTGACAGAGGAGATCGATCCGAATCTCGCGCTGACATAAGGTCGCTGCGCTGCGGCGGGCTGTCTCTGCAATCAATACTCGCGTTCGAGAAGATAATTTGCGAGAGCGTGCAGCGCTTCGGCTTCGCTGCTGTCAAAGATCGACAATGCATCGTGTGCTTTGCGCGTTAGCCGTCTGGCTTCGGCACGTGATTTTTCCAGCCCAATCACGGCGGGATAAGTCGCTTTCTTTGCCGCGATATCTTTGCCGGCGCTTTTTCCCAGCCTCTCCGAGGTTTGCGTCACGTCGAGAATGTCGTCGATGATTTGAAAGGCGAGTCCGAGCCCACGTCCAAAATTCGTGATCGCGCTCAGTTTTTTTGAATCCGCGTTTGCGCTCATCGCGCCGAGCCGAACAGATGCGGTGAGGATCGCAGCCGTCTTATTTTTATGGATGTATAGCAACTGTTCGCGACTGGCTTTCCTGCCTTCGGCTTCGAGATCGGCCACTTGACCCGCGATCAATTTTTGACTTCCCGCCGCAATTGCGGTCTCGCGCAATAATATCGACATGTCGTAGCGCCGCGCCGGTTTCGTCTTCGAAACAATCTCAAACGCGATGGTCAATAGCGCGTCACCCGCAAGGACTGCGACACCATCGCCAAAAACTTTGTGGCAGGTAGGGCGTCCCCGCCGAAAGTCGTCGTTGTCCATGCTCGGGAGATCATCGTGCACGAGCGAGTAAGTGTGGATGCATTCGAGCGCGCAGGCCAGGGGAAGCGCATTTCTGATGCTGCCGCGGCAAGCTTCGGCGGCCGCGAGACAAAGGGTCGGTCGCAGCCGCTTGCCCCCGGCGAAAAGGCTGTAGCGCATCGCCTTGTGAAGCGTCGCTGGTTTGCTGTTCGCTTTCGGCAAATAGAGATCGAGCGTGCGGTCGATCTCTATTTGCCGGGACCTGAGGTAGGCTTTCAGATTCATTCTATTTCAGCAAATCGTATCGATGCCACATGCTAGACGCGGAGTGAAGCTCAAAAGGCCGCTAGATGTTTTCTGCGGATTCAACCATGACTGCCGGTTTGACTCTCATGGCGAGGAAGGCACCGAAGAGGAGAACCGCAGCGCTCCAAACCTGCGCGTGAGTGAGACGTTCGCCGAAAATCCAGGCCGAGAGTGCCAGCGCGCCGGCGGGACAAAGGAGTTGGAGCGTTTGTGCGAGCGCGACACCGATTTTGTGGATGGCCACATAGTACAAGACATGTGCAAGCGTAATGCAGGTAATGGCCGAGATAATAAGAACGAGATTAACGTGCGATCCCACCTGAAGCGGAGTGCCAATTTTGCCAAACACACAGGTGAGCGGGAGTAACAGGGCTGAGGTGATAAGACTGATCAGGCCGAAACTGCGAATCGAGCCAAGCTGCGCGGAAGGACGTTTTACCAGGATTCCATAGAGTGCCCAACAGAATGTGGCCGTAAAGGCGATAAACAATCCGGGAAGCGCGATGTGTCCTGACTGCCATCCCGGCTGGAACCAGACGACGCCAAAAGCGCCGATTAACCCAAGCAGTGTGCCTAGTTGAAACTGCCATTGACGGATTACGTGGCGTTCCTCAGGGAAAAATGCGAGCGCGAGCAACGCGGTAAAGATTACGGAGGCGCGGGTGAAAATCGCGTAAACGCCCGGACCCATATAGAACAAGGCCATTACCTGTGTGATTTGGTGGACCACATTAGGCAGGCACGGAAAGAAACATATCATCACAGCGCGCCAATTGAGCCGCTGCTCGCCACTCTGGATTCGATAAATCACCAAGGGCGCGATTGCGAGACAGGCGACGCAATATCGATAAAAATTCTGTGCCCAGGGATCGTAATAGCGATTCAGATAATACTGAAAGAGCGACGGCGTGGACCAGATGATGACGGTAGCAAAGACTGCGGCGTATCCTTCGGAGAGATTGGCG
>QHMQ01000009.1 GCA_003217835.1 Verrucomicrobiota bacterium | reverse complement strand
CGCATGTATCGAGAGTCGATTAAGCAGCCGGCAAAATTCTGGGGGCGCGAAGCGAGTGAGCTGGCTTGGCGCGCCAGATGGAAAAAGGTCCTCGATTGGAAAGCGCCATTCGCAAAGTGGTTTGTCGGTGGCAAGCTCAACATCTCGGAGAATTGTCTGGATCGGCATCTAGCCGGACCGCGCCGGAATAAGGCGGCAATAATCTGGGAGGGCGAACCTGGCGACAAGCGCACGCTTACCTACCAGCAATTGCATCACGAAGTCTGCCGGTTCGCGAATGTGCTGAAACGGAACAAGATCAAGAAGGGCGATCGCGTTATCATTTATCTGCCAGCGATTCCCGAAGCCGCCATAGCAATGCTGGCCTGCGCACGCATCGGTGCGGTGCATTCGGTCGTCTTCGGCGGGTTTAGCGCGGACAGCATTCGTGACCGAATTACCGACAGCGGCGCAATCGCTGTTGTGACAGCGGATGGCGGATATCGCCGCGGCGGAATTGTGCCATTGAAGAAAAATGTGGATGACGCACATGGAAGAAGGCCGCGATGTCTGGTGGTACCGGGAACTGGAGTATGTCGATGCAAATTGTCCGCCGACATCACTCGATAGCGAGCATCCGCTTTACCTTCTCTATACCAGCGGTTCCACCGGGAAGCCGAAGGGGATCCTGCATACCACTGGCGGTTATCTCGTCGGTGTTTACTCGACCATGAAGTATGTCTTCGACATTCGTGATGAAGACATTTTTTGGTGCACCGCCGACGTCGGCTGGGTGACCGGCCACAGCTATATCGTTTATGGTCCGCTGGCGAATGGTGCGACGACTGTTATGTACGAGGGGGCCCCGAACTGGCCCGAGCCCGATCGCTTCTGGAAAATCATCGAAGAATATCGAGTCAACATTCTTTACACCGCTCCGACAGCAATCCGCGCTTTCATTCGCTGGGGCGACGATTGGGTGGCGAAACATGATCTCTCATCGCTCCGCTTGCTTGGCACAGTCGGCGAACCAATCAATCCGGAAGTTTGGATGTGGTATCACAAAAACATCGGCGGCGGCCGGTGCCCGATTGTCGACACGTGGTGGCAAACCGAGACCGGGTCGATTCTGATTACGCCTCTTCCCGGTGCAATTCCGACAAAACCGGGAAGCGCAACGCTCCCATTCTTCGGTGTCGAGCCAGCCATTGTCGATGAAAAGGGCCATGAAGTCGGACCGAATGTCGGCGGTAAATTAATCCTTCGGCGGCCATGGCCTGCGATGTTGCGCACGATTTACGGCGACAAAGCGCGCTATCGACAGCAATACTGGAGCGAATTTAAAGGGAATTATCTCACCGGCGACGGGGCGCGCCGCGATGAAGACGGCTATTTCTGGATCGTTGGCCGGATCGACGACGTCTTGAACGTTGCCGGGCACAGGCTTGGCACATCAGAAATTGAAAGCGCGCTTGTCAGCCACCCGGGAGTCGCCGAGGCAGCCGTGGTTAGCAGGCCGGATGAGTTAAAGGGCCAGGGCGTCGTGGCCTTTGTGACGCTGAAAACGGGCATCGATCCTACGCGCGGGCTGCAGGCGGAATTGCGCGATCATGTCGGCACGCACATCGGCGCAATCGCAAAGCCGGACGAAGTTCGCTTCGCCGAAGCGCTGCCAAAGACACGCAGCGGCAAAATCATGCGACGGCTTCTCAAAGAGATCGCAAGTGGCGCAAAGGTCACCGGCGATACAACTACACTGGAAGATTTCGGCGTCCTGGCAAAGTTGAGCGATTCCGAAGAGTAAAACAAGTGCAAGCGCTGTCTCCCCTTTCGGACTAAAGATTTGCGTTTGTGTGAGCACGGATTCGGCTAGCCTCTTTCTGTGAGTTTCATTCGCACAGGCTTTCGTGAGATCGCCTTGAAAGTCAGGCGCCAGAGAACGCGCTTGGCGCTGCGTCACGAAAAACGCCTCCTCCAAAAAAGCGAAATAAATCTCGGCCGCGAAGGTACCACGCAGGCGGCGAATTTTCCTGAGCTGCGCAATGAGATCGTCGCATTGAAAAAGCTGGAGCAGGAACAAAAAGAGGTCGCGCTTCGAATCGCCCAGATTGAAGAGGGGATTAAAAAGATTGAGGCGGATCGGCAACAAAATACGCGCGAACAAAATGCTGCTGTTGCGAAGTTGGAAGCAGAGAAGAAGCCGCTACTCCAGCGTCGCAATCAAGCAAAGAACACAGTCGACCTCTGCGAACGAGAATTGGCTGCTGTTGAGCGCCGGATTCAGGAGAACGACGCTGCTGATCGTGACCTGTTAAAGCAACTGTCTGATCTGCGGGCATTGGATCCTCCGCCCCCTGATCTCGAAGCGCAATCAACGAACATCGGCGCGCGTCGTGCCCGCTTTCCGGAGGAGCGGGCGGAACTTGTCCGGGCCCGGCTCGGCAGCGCAGATGCTGCTCGGCTTGCCAAAGAAAAACTGATCGTCGCCGAAGCTCAACTTTCAGTTGTCGAAAAAAACATCGAACGCGTTCGGACCGAATTTGAAGCGCGCGACCGGACACTGACCGAGAACGTCCGCGTACAACAGGAAGCAGTCCGAGAAGCGCGCGCGCATCATCAAACAGTTGAGGAACGGAAAAATCCCGCGTATTTGAATATTGGGCGTCATCTCGCCGCGCAGGGAATTGCACCGCCAAATGCGCCGCATCTGCTCACCGAGGCGCATCGCCGCCATGAGGCCGTGAATCGGCATTTGCAGCACCGCGCCGAGCTGGCGTTGCTCTCCAGCCAAATCGACAAACAGGAACTGCGAAAATTCTATTTCAGCGCCATTTCCGTCCTCGCACTGCTCGCGATCATTCTACCTGTTGCATTCCAATCTCCGCACAAGCGCGAATGGTTGCCGCAAGAGACGGATGCGATTTTGTCGATCAATACCGACCAGTTTGAACGTGCCGATCTCGCGAAACGGTGGCGCAACGGTCAAACGGAAATTTGGCCAAAAATCTGGTCGGGCCTGATAGGGGCTGCGGCACTGACTCCGGGATTGAACTTGCCTCACGACGCCGCCCGCATCACTCGTGCAGTCACCACGGAACAGCCGGAGAAAACGCGAGAGTTCGTCTTGATCGAGGCGCGCCGAGACGTTTCCCGCGCCATTCTCAGAATCGCCGAAGACAAGACTTTCCAAAGGCGCACCATCAGCGGTTTGCCGGTTTGGGAACGGCCACCGGGGTTCACCGTTGCGCGGGTCGGTCCTGCAACGCTCGCTGTTGGCGCGCCTGATGAAGTGGACGAACTGGTCCGTGTCCGGCTCGGAATGAAGCCGGACCTGAAAATCACCGGTCAGCTTTTTGATCGTTTTCAGGCGCTCGATCGGGAGAGCGCGCTGCGACTCATTTCGCGCAATCCGCCCGATCTCTCACGGGTCTTTCATCCAAGCTTCGCGCGCGATCTGCTCGATGTTTCACAATTGCTCGGCTTTGCGGTGACATTGCAAAACCCAGTGAAAGCAAAATTGCTCATAAGATTAAATCGATCCGAAAATACGGCCGATTTCGCCCGTAATTTGCACGATGATCCGAGACGCTGGTTGCGTTTGGCAGATTCAGAATTGTTGCTCTACTCGCAACCACCGGAGATCCAAAGGCAGGGCGCTTCGAACTTGGAATTGCGTTTCACCGTTCCTGAGAATAGTGCTCGACTTTTGATCGAACGCATTGCAAAGACAGACGCTCCGGCAGTCGCGACTGCGCACTGATTGCTCAGACAAATGAAATGGTTCAGCGATCGCTTCATCGCAATTGTGTTGAGCATAATGGCAGTCGAGTCAGCAGCCGCACAGGCTGCCATCCCGCTGGTCGATATTAAATCGGTTGACCCGACAATCGTAGTCGAGTTGCGCTACAGTGGTCCAAATAATCTCGCCGGACGCGCGTTATATTCGCGTGGCACTCCGGCTTTGGTGCGTCCCGAAGTAGCGTCGCGTTTAGTCAGAGCACAGGCATTTCTAGGGCGTTACCTGTACCGACTAAAAATCTGGGATGCGTATCGACCGAAATCCGTGCAAGCGCAGCTTTGGCAAGTGGCCCGCAATAATGATTATGTCGCGGACCCGGAAACCGGGGCCGGTTCGATGCACACTTGGGGTGTCGCTGTCGATGCGACTCTGACCGATGCTCGCAATCACTTTGTCCGGATGCCTACCGATTTCGACGAGCTCACTCCGGCGGCGATGCTTCATTACCAAGGATCGGATCCGATCACCAGATCACACCTGACTCTCTTGCAGAAGGCGATGGGACGGAGCGGATTCTACGGTCTCCACACAGAATGGTGGCACTTTATCATTTCCAATTGGAAAAAGTATGTTCCCGCAATCGAGGCAAAACAGGTACCAGACGAATTACAACAAAATGACAGATTATTCTCCCGGAATAGTGCGCAGATCACTACGCCATGATTGAGACGCTCCTGCGGGATTTGCGTCAACCGGAATACATCCACGTTTTGATCAATCCGTTGCCCACCTACGGATTGGCGATGGGTTGGGTCGGACTGATCATCGCATTTTTTTTAAAGAGCCGCCGCGCCCAAATCGCAACATTAATCATTGTCCTCATTTGCGCCGCCTCGGCCTGGCCGGTCTATGAATATGGAGAGCAAGCCGAAAATCCCGTTATATCAATGGCAGACAGAGATGGACAAGCCTGGTTGGCCGAGCACAAAGATCGCGCCGAAGATCTCATCTATTTTTTCTACGCGCTGGCTCTTCTGAGCGCGGTCGCCATCGCCCTGCCAATCAAATGGCCCAAATCTTCTACGCCACTCGCAATCGCCGTGATTTTGTTTGGCGTAGCGACTCTGGGGATGGGCGGTTACATCGCCTATGCCGGCGGAAAAATTCGACACCGTGAATTTCGCAATGAGCCGCCGCCGAAAAAATCGACTACCGAAGAGCAACGTTAGATCGACAATAACTTCGCCGGTAGGTGGCCCGTGACAACTGACCTGAATCGCGCCGAACGCAAGGTCGAAGACCGCAGCACTGCATTAAAAAAGCCGCTCGGCTTGTTCGACCTCGTTCTGACCCAGATTGTCTTTGTGGTCGGCTCGAGCTGGGTCGGCACAGCGGCCAAGCTTGGAACGTCGCATCTCTTTTTCTGGTTGCTCGCGATTTTGCTGTTTTACATTCCACAAGCCGCGGTCGTCATTTATTTGAACCGTCTCATGCCACTCGAGGGTGGTCTTTACCAATGGGCGAAACTCGGCTTCAACGAGTTTGCCGGATTCATGGTGGCGTGGAACCTCTGGCTTCTCTCCGTCACCGTGATTGCTTTGGGCGGAATGTTCGTAACGACGAATCTCTCCTACGCCATCGGTGCGAGCTGGATGCCAAACAGCAAGCTGTGCGTGTCGCTTATCAGCTGCGCACTTGTCGCCGGTCTTGGTTGGACCGGGATTCGTGGTTTGTCGTTAGGGAAATGGGTGCACAATACCGGTGGATTTGCCATGTTTCTAGCCTACGGCGCTCTCATCGTTTTACCGTTCGTCAGTCTCGCGCGCGGGGAGCTAAAGCAATATCATCCGCTGCAGATCGCCGCGCCGGCAATGTCGATTTTTTATTGTTTCAACATCTTCAGCAAACTGGCCGTTGGCGGGCTGAGCGGATTTGAGTATGTCGCGATCCTCGCAGGGGAAGCACGCGCCCCGGCGCGCAATATCGGCCGCTCAGTCATGATCGCCTCGCCATTGATCGCACTGATGTTCATTTTCGGCACGAGCTCCGTTTTGGCTCTCGTCGGAAACAATCAAATCGATCTCATCGGTCCAGTGCCCCAGGCATTGCGACTGGGCTTCCGTTCTTTTCCGATTGCTGGCGCCATAGCTTCAGTGGGGATTTTGATGATGACGGTTCGATCGATTTCAGCGACAAGCGTTCATCTCACAGGCAGCTCGCGACTGCCGATGGTTGCTGGCTGGGACCGGCTTTTGCCGGATTGGTTCTCGCGATTACACCCCCGCTACAAAACGCCGATCAATTCGATTTTCTTCGTAGGCACCATCACACTCGTAATCGCGATAGCGAGCCAAATCGGCGCTGGAATCCAGGAGGCATTTCAACTCGTGGACAACGCCGCCAACGTTTTCTATGGAATCGTTTATCTTGTTCTGTTCGCTATCCCGATTGCCGGCGCGAGCGCTGTGCGACAAGGTGCACGACTTTGGTTGCGAATCGCCGCGGTCTGCGGCTTCGCTGTCTCTCTACTGGCGATCTTCTTCACTGTCTATCCAATCATCGATGTACCGAGTCGGCTGATTTTCGCGGCCAAAATCATCAGCGTGACCGTGATTGCTAATGCCATAGGCGCTGCCATTTTCGGCGCAGGGCGAAAAGCCGCACGTGCAAATTAGCTGGCGCAGCCCTCAGCGACCCAGCGCAAATAATCGGGCAAGCCCTTGTCGATCTTGACGTAGATGATCTCAGGGAGCTCGTATGGATGAAGCGAGCGCAGTTTATCCTGAAATGCCTTCTGTCGATCTTGCGTGGTCTTGAAAAAGACGATCACTTCGCCGGCGGTTTCGATCTTTTCCTTCCAGCGATAGATCGAGTGAACAGCCGGAATGATGTTAGCACATGCCGCGAACTTTTCGGCAACTAGCGTGTGCGCGACGTGATTCGCGGTCTGTGCGTCCGGAAAAGCGCTGAGCGCAAGTAGAACCTGTCCGGCCATTAGTTAGGCGAACACGGGCGTGGCCTGCCGGCAAATCCAACCGCCACCCAGCACTAGATCGCCATCGTAAAAAACAGCAGCTTGCCCAGGGGTCACGGCTCTTTGCGGTTCGTGCAACCGAAAGTGCACGCGTCCATTCTCAAGTGGCGTGAGTGTCCCTGGCGTGCCCGGATGGCTATATCGAATCTTCACTGTTATATCGACAATATCATTCGAAGCGTCCCGATCGATCCAATTCACCCGATCGACTTCGAACTCGTCTGCAATCAAATCATTCGCGTCTCCGACGATAACACGATTGTTTTGCGGATCGAGATCGATGACATAGCGCGGCCGCGCTGACCCGCCTGGCAATCCTTTGCGTTGACCTATGGTGAAGAGCTCGATTCCCTCATGTTCGGCGACAAAATTTCCATCGACATCGTAAATCTCGCCGCGGTGAAACTTGTTTTCGCCAAGACGGGAACGCAGGAACGCCTTGTAATCGTTTCCAGGCACAAAACAGATTTCCTGACTGTCGACCTTGTCCGCGACCTTCAGGCCTAACGAGCGCGCGATCTCGCGAATTTGCGCTTTCGACATTTTGCCGAGCGGTGTCAGAGCGCGCCGAAGCTGCGGCTGTCGCAAACTAAACAAGAAATACGACTGATCTTTGCGTGAATCGACGCCTTTTCGCAGAGCAGCACGGTCCGCATGATGCTCGATGATCGCGTAATGCCCGGTCGCGATATAATCGCAGCCCAGCGCGATCGCTTTGCTCCAGAGATTTCCGAACTTGAGCTTTTCATTGCAAATCACGCATGGATTTGGCGTCCGGCCGGCTTGATACTCACTCGAGAAATAATCGATTACGAGTCGTTCGAATTGATCCGCTTCATCGACCACATAATGCGGAATGCCTAACGAGTGCGCGACCGAGCGGGCATCAGCCACCGCTTGCGGGCCGCAGCACTTGTCCTCCGCGCGCGAGATGCAATCCTGCGGCCAGACTTTCATGGTCACGCCGACGACCTCATAACCTTGCTCGCGCAATAAATATCCGGCCACGCTAGAGTCAACTCCACCGCTCATACCGAGAAGGACGCGCTGTTTGTCTCGATTCATTTGAGCCAAGAACTTCGATCAATCGCAATGCGAGTCAATGAACTGTAGTGGCGCTCAGTGAGCGCTGAAACGGCATCAGTAGCGACGGATATTAGGCGGTTATAGATCGCCGGTACAGTCGGACCGGCACACTCACAAACTCACTTCCGCGCAAAGTGAAGCGCCATGGATGATGCGCAGAGCGCGTAATCCCGATACGCGCATCGGCCACAACATCGAGACCTTCGGTCGCGCGCTCCTTGAACCCATGGCGCGGATCGCCGCACAGATTCATTTCATGATCACGCCCAGTAATGTCCAGTGCCTGGGTAAGTTTGCCAGGGCCAGAACAGAGTTTGTGAATATCATCTACGCCGCGGCGCTTCTTCATGAGCGCGATTCCGCGCCGCGGTTCGAGCGCACGGATCAAAACGAAACCATTTGCCTCCCCTTTCACGAGCACATTCAGCATCCAGTGCACGCCATAGTTGAAATAGACATACGCTGCGCCTGGTTTGTTACGTTCGATGAACGCGCGTGCGCTCGGGCGCGTAAAAGTGTGCGCGGCTTCATCGTTAACCGCCGCGTAAGCTTCAACCTCGACGATAATTCCTGCGCATTCTCCCCAGATAAGCTCCGCGCCGACTAGTTCGCGGGCACAGCTGAGCGGATCGCGCCGAAAGAATGCCTGGCCAGTCAAAGCAATGACGACGCTAAAAATCTGGGGCCTTGTAAAAGACCGGCAATGTCACGTCGCATGCCACCGGTTTGCCGTCACGAAACGCCGGAATAAATTTCGCGCCTCGAAAATCGGCCAGCGCAGCATCAGCAAACCCGAAAAAAGGCGGATTTTCGGAAACGACGTTCAGCTCCTGCAAATTGCCGTTGACATCGATTTTTATCTTGAGCTCGACATTTCCATCCACCTGAACCCGCGCTGCCTCCGGTGGTGGATAATGGAATCCCGTAAACTTTGATTCGTTCTCGAAAAAAGGTTGTGGCCCAATAAAATCATGCTCTTTCGCTAGCTCGTCGGCTTCCTGATTGGAAAAAATGCGCAACCGTGGTTTTCCATCGACAACTGCAAAAGTGACGGTGCCGTAATAAATCGCGTCCACCAGTCGATGATTATAAACTGCCGGAATAAATCTGGGATCGGACGCCGGCGAAAGCCTCTTCTGCAGTTCCTGCTTGAGAAAATCCGAATCCGGCGTGCTGCGATACGTCGCGCTCCACTCCACGCCGCCGTCCTTTCGCACCGCACAATTGAACATGACCAATGCCTCCTTCTGGCCTTTCCTGATCAAGTCCTGCGTGTCGATACGATCGATCAACGACTTTGGGCCCTGCCCGAGCAAAATCGGCCGGTACATCGGCAGCGTAGCCACTTGCCCGGATGGAGTGACGCTTACTTGCGACCAGGCAAGATCGAGAATCGACAACAAAGCAATCACGGAAAATGCGAAGGCGCGCATGGGCAGATACGCAAGCGGCATGATTCGTTTTTGCAAGGGGAAACTCAGCGCTTTACGCCGCCACCGCCAGGTGATTCGCAGCGGTGATTTTGTGCACGATATTGTGATGCCGGAAATAATCGATGAGCGCGTCGCGCGTTTGCACAGGATGCATGATGCAGTTCGCTGATGGCGTCTCGAGCAAGGCGCGAAGTTTCATGAAATGATGGCCCGCGCTGCGTGAGTCGAAAGTGTTAAAAGCGATCATATATTTTTTGGCGCGATCAAGCGTTCGCCTAGCGTCAAGGGTCAGCGATATAACACGGCGATCATAACCGCGTCCTTCTGTTCTCACTTCAAAGCCGAGCAGATTTCGCTGCTCGTGGCTGGCGTACACCTCTTCCATGATCATTTTTAATTCATCAGGTAAGAGTTCCGCCGTCACAATATAGTTCTCGTACGGAAGGATGGTCCAAATGTCCTTTACCGTTTTCGGACCGGCGATAAAATCACTCTTCTCGTCGAACACGCCGTGCATCACCCCATCGACCGGCACGCTACGTTCTCGCAGCGCTTCCACAATCGCCGCGCCGATTAGTCTCTCGAGATCGCTCGGCTCCCCCGGACGACTGCGAGCGCGAAAAGTTTCGGCCAATTCGCCGATCGGCTGCGCAAGTGCAACGTCCGACTCGGCGAGTTGGGATTTTGCTCGCGAAATAACTGCGGGATCCAAACTAAAGCGGTTGTCCATGAACTCGCAGACTGCTTCCCGGTGCAGCAGCTTCTTGGAATTGCGATCGAAGAGAAGATCGACACGGCCCACATGAATACCGAAGTGGTCCGCTTGCGTGAAGAGTACGCCATTTGTGATGCGCCTCGGAATAATTTGATGGGTATGACCGGCGATAAATACCGCCGTCTCTGGAAATTCCGAAGTCAATGCCATGACTGTGTTCGCAAAATCATCGCCGCCGCTGCGCGGCTTTAATCCCATGTGGCCGGTAAGAACGACTGCATCTGCGCCTTCACTCTTTGCACTCGCGATCGCGCGACGAACGGGTTCGACTGGGTACTGAAAATCGATTCCACGCGCAAACTCCGGCCAAAACCAGAACAGCATTCCCGGCGTCGTGACTCCGATGATCGCAAGTCTAATGCCCGCGATTTCCTTCAACGCGAACGGCTGAAGCTTCGCCAATGGATGTTTTGTGTCCAAAAATTCCCCGGTCGGTTTTCCGTGGAGCACCGTGTTCGCGGCCAAGACGGGCATTGTCGATCTTTCCAGTGCGCGTTCAAAAGGCTCGATTCCCCAATCAAACTCGTGATTGCCGACGACCCACGCGTCGTATTTGAGATAATTGAATAAATCGATCATCAGATCGCCCTTGGTGCGCAAGCCGACATCAGTGCCTTGATACACGTCGCCGATATCGATCAAGATCGAGTTTGGATTTTGTCCGCGCCACCGGCGGATCTGGGTAACGCAACGCGCCAGCCCGCCGCGATCAGGATTTCCGTCGTAATCAGATGCCGGCAAAATGTGGCCGTGCAAATCGGTCGTATGCAGGATCGAGATGCAAACGGTATCGGGACTGAGTACCGCAGCAGCGTGCGCCAGATTTGGAACTGCGCTGATTAGTCCAGCTCGGCCAATGAGTTTGACGAAATTGCGTCGAGTCCAAGAACTGTCCGGATCAAACATCGCGGTAACTCCCGTGCTCTCGCATGCTAATTGCCAGGTGAGGCCGGCTCAATGAAAATGCTCACTCCGTGGGCTGAGCGTCTTGACCGCAAGATATTTACTGTAATGATGAACCTCAACCTTAACTCGCCTGGTATGCTCAGCGAAAATTCCGTCAAAGAATTCAAGTCAAATCTGAGAGGCTTAGTAATCGAGCCGGGCGACAATGGTTATGATGATGCCCGTAAAGTGTACAATGGAATGATCCACAAAAAGCCGCGTTTGATCGTGCGTTGCGCGGATGTGGCAGATGTAATTGGCTCAGTAAACTTTGCTAGAGAAAACGAGCTGCTTCTCGCCGTTCGCAGTGGAGGACATAACGCGGGAGGGTTGGGAATCTGCGATGACGGTCTGGTCATTGATCTCGCGCCGATGAAATATACGCGGGTTGACCCTGCCGCGCGGACAGTAACAGTCGGCGGAGGATGCACGTGGGGCGATGTCGATCATGCCACCCATGTGTTCGGCCTTGCTACTCCGAGCGGAATTATTTCTACGACCGGCGTCGGCGGTTTAACGCTCGGCGGAGGCATTGGTCATCTCACCCGCAAATGCGGTCTAACCATCGACAATCTTATCTCAGCCGATGTCGTATTGGCTGACGGAAAATTTGTGAAAGCGAATGTGGACGAGAATTCCGACTTGTTCTGGGCCATTCGTGGCGGCGGCGGAAACTTTGGCGTAGTCACTTCTTTTACATTCAAGTTGCACCCTATCGAAACCGTCTACGGCGGCCCACTGCTTTATGAGTTAAGCGACGCAGCAGAGGTAATGAAATGGTATCGCGATTTGATTCCTGCAGCTCCCGATGATTTGAATGGTTTCTTTGCTTTTATGACCGTGCCACCCGCACCTCCTTTCCCGGAGCATCTTCACATGAAAAAAATGTGCGGAGTCGTCTGGGCATATGCTGGTCCACTAACCAAAGCCGAAGAAATATTTAAGCCCATTCGTGCTTTCAAGAAGGCCGCCCTCGATTTTGTCGGTCCGCTGCCGCAGCCGGCGTTACAAAGTATGTTCGACGCGCTGTATCCCCCTGGTTTGCAGTGGTACTGGCGTGCCGATTTTGTAAACGAAATAAATGATGAGGCGGTCGCTCAACACATTCGTTTTGGCAACGCGCTGCCGTCGATGCATTCCACGATGCATCTCTACCCAATCAACGGTGCGGCATCACGCATGAGCAAAAAAGATACTGCCTGGAATTATCGCGATGCGACCTGGGCACAGGTAATGGTCGGTGTTGATCCCGATCCGGCAAACAATGAAAAGACCATTGCGTGGGCGAAGAGTTATTATGATGCGCTCCATCCGTATTCAGCGGGCGGAGCGTATGTAAACTTTTTGATGGGCGATGAAGGTGAGGATCGCGTCAAGGCAACTTACGGAGATAACTACGAGCGATTGGTTGCGATCAAGGATAAATACGATCCTAACAATTTCTTTCGGGTGAATCAGAACATCAAACCTAGCAAGAAAAAGTCGGAAGCAGCTGCAGCATCTTAGATAGTTTTTTGCAGCGGCAGCTGAATCACACGGAGTGGACCGATGAAAACTGATGAGTTGAGATCTTTGCAGGCCCCCATCAAAGATGGCTATCGACAACGTCCAGAAACCGCGTTGGTCACATTGCGAGCGGAAGGGCGCATTGGCGAAGGTCTCACCTGCAAAGTAGAAACGGGGAAAGCTCTCGTGGAAGCGGGCCTTCACCCAGCAACGGGTGGAAACGGGCTTAGCGCATGCTCTGGCGATATGCTACTGGAGGCATTGGTGGCCTGTGCCGGCGTCACCTTGGGCGCAGTGGCGACTGCTCTCGGCATCCAATTGCGAGACGCAACGGTTCGGGCCGAGGGCGATCTCGATTTTCGCGGCACTCTTGGCGTCTCCAAGGATGTGCCAGTCGGATTCCAACAAATTCGCCTGCAGTTCGATTTGGACACCGGCGCCAGCGAAGAACAAGTCGCCACGCTCCTTCGTCTGACAGAACGATATTGCGTGGTTTACCAGACACTGAGTCACCCTGCTAAAATCAGCGTTTTGCATCGCGTTATATCGCGGTAAATTCAGCCGATATGCCGTTATACATGGACATTCACGAGCTGGGGGAGGTTACCGCGGAGGACGTCGCAAAGGCCCACATAGCCGATCTCGAAGCGCAGGAAAAGTACGGTGTTAACTATCTCAAGTATTGGGTTAATGAGAGTCGCGGTAAGGTTTTTTGTCTTGTCGATGCGCCGAACGCGGAAGCAGCGAACTGCGTCCACCGTGAGGCACACGGCCTCGTCGCCCGGAAGATTATCGAGATCCAGCCTGAGCTCGCAGAAGGATTTCTCGGCGATGTCGAAACGAATGCAGAGGGAGCTGCCGTGCTGCCTGGTGGCGGAGTCGACGTACGAGATCCGGGAATCCGAACCGTCCTGTTTACGGACATCGTGGAGTCAACGACATTCACTCAATCGCTGGGTGACGAGGCGGCCATGGCCTTGCTCAGCGTGCACGACACTGTCGTGCGAGACGCGTTGTCCGCTTTAGGCGGTCGCGAGGTCAAGCACACTGGGGACGGCATCATGGCCTCATTCGTGTCGACAGCGGGAGCGGTTCGATGCGCAATTCAGATTCAGCGCGAATTGGCCAGGCACGAGGAAGCGAATCCCGAGCGCCCGCTCAAGGTTCGAGTCGGTGCCGCAGCAGGTGAACCTGTCGAGCAACATAACGATCTCTTTGGATCGACGGTGCAACTGGCCGCCCGGCTCTGCGCCCACGCGCAGCCGGAACAGATCTTGGTCACGAACGCGGTTGCAGAACTTTGCATCGGTAAGGGACTCCTATTCGAAGACCTGGGCGAAGTTGTCCTCAAAGGCTTCGGTCGACCAGTCCGCGCCCATGCCGCCGCATGGAGGCAGGCGAATTAGACAGATTTTATCTGCAATTAATTGTAGATTTTTCAGGCCGAATTCTCGTTAGACCAATGCGCCGCACATTGCCGATACCTTTCGTTTTCGCGGTAATTTCGCTCTTCGGCGCAGACACGATTGTGGTCAACGTTCGCCAATCGGATGACTCTATTAGAGGACAGCTTTTGCAACAGACGCCACTTGGAACGCCGGCGACAGAGGTAGATCAGTTCTTGCAGCATCGTCTCCGCCACGCCGAAAATACGCACGTTGCGGGCGCACCCGGACAGCCATACAGATCAACGATGTTGGTTGATCTCGGGCATTACGCGACTCTTGCGAGCCTTTACACTTTCGGACCAGTTGTCGTTCAGGCCACCTTGCGATTCGACGAGCACGATAAGTTACGCGACATCGAGGTGCGTAGGTTTTTGACAGGGTTGTAGTTAATTCGGGTCTAACCAATCGCTGGAGCCAACCGCTGGCCGCTGTAAAGTCCAGGTTTGATTTTGTGAAACAATTCCCCATGTTTGCAACGCTCGCCGCCGCCGCCAGCGGTGGCTCCGGTGTGGCGCGGCACATCATCGAAGAGATTTTTCAGCGTCAGAGTCAATGGAAGCGCGCTGACCTAGTGGCAGAGGTCCAAAGAGTGCATTCAGAGCGCGGAGGGCTCGCCGGACAGCAGAACCCTTTCGCTGTAGTTAAAAAGGCTCTCAGCAACTTGCAGGATGATGGACTTGTCGAAAAGCATCACTACGGGCATTGGAAATGGATATCCACGCCCAAAGAATCTGCCGGCCAGGATTCAACTGTGGACGGCCCCGTCGAGTCCCCAGATTATGATGCAGACAATGACGCACAAGTGGGTGAGAAGGTTCTCGGCTCTGGCCCGGAGTCTGTTTATCTGTACTTCAATCCTAATGATCGGAAGCTCGCCGAGTTGGAAGGGAGGTCCCTTTGGGAATGTAAGATTGGTAGGTCAAGCATGGCGGATAGTGCAGTTCGAATTCACTCGCAGGGCGCCAAAACAGCTCTTTCACACGAGCCTGTTGTCGGTTTGGTCATCAGAACCATGGATTCCTCGGCGCTT
>QHMQ01000008.1 GCA_003217835.1 Verrucomicrobiota bacterium | reverse complement strand
GATGGCACAGATCGGCAGCTTCGTCCCGGCGGAAAGCGCGGAGATCGGCTTGGTCGATCGCATTTTCACCCGCGTCGGCGCCAATGATGATCTCGCGCGCGGGCAATCGACTTTCATGGTCGCGATGAATGAAACTTCTAACATCGTCAACAACGCGACGGAGCGAAGTCTCGTCATTCTGGATGAGATCGGTCGAGGGACATCGACGTTCGACGGGCTGTCCATCGCATGGAGTGTAGCGGAGTTTCTGCACGACAAAATCAAGGCGCGCACGCTCTTCGCAACCCACTATCACGAGCTGACCAAACTCGCGGCAGAGCGGAGCGGCGTCTGTAATTTCAATGTGGCCGTGCGTGAGTGGAACGATCAGATTGTTTTTCTGCGCAAGATCGTGCCGGGCGGTGCAGACAAGAGCTATGGGATCCAAGTCGCGCGTTTGGCTGGTTTGCCGAAGGAAATTCTCGATCGGGCAAAAGAGATCTTATCGCACCTTGAGGCGCCCAACGGCGCCCTGGCGCAATCGGAGAAAGCGAAAAAACGAAGATCGACAAGCAACACGAAAACGGAAAAGCCACAGTTGGATCTGCTGTAGGCACGGCCGACATGCGTGCCTACAGTTTTTCGCTGGCTAGAGCGCGGTTGCAATTATAATCGTCTGTTAGGCGGGCTCATCATGGCAATCAAAACTGAAAAGGAACTGAGCGAGACTCAGCGCAGTCATTGGCTGAAAGCCGTGGCGGCGATCGAGCTGCGCAATTTTGGTTACGCGATCTCGCTTTTGCAGGGAATCCTAAAGCAGGAGCCGCAGTTTCTAACCGCCCGGCAATTATTGCGACGCACAGAGGTGACAAAGAGCAAGTCAGCGAAAAAAAGTTTCTTCAATATCTCGACCGCGCCGATTGCGGTGATGAAAGCGCAGCGAGAAATTAAAAAAGACCCGAAGCGCGCAATGGAAATGCTGGAAAAGATTTTGGAAGAAGAGCCTTACAATCGGCAGGCGAATTTCGTTTTAAAGGAAGCGGCGATAGCGGCGGGCTGCCCGGAGATCGGCGTCTTCGCGCTGCGGACGTTGCTCGAGGAAAATCCACGCGATGTCAAAGTACTGCACGAGCTCGGACGCTTGCATCACGAGCTCGGAGAAAATGAGCGGGCGGTCGAAATCTACAATCAAATCACAGAAGTAAATCCACTCGATGCCGAAGCGCTTCGGCTCGGTAAAGACGCTTCGGCCCGCGCTTCGATGACAACTGGCGGCTGGACGCAGGCAGTCAGTTATCGCGACTTAATCAAAGACAAAGAGATGGCGGTTTCGCTCGAGCAACAAAGCCGGATGCGATTGACTGGGGAATCACTCGATCAACAAATCGCGGAAACATATATCCTGCACCAGGCGGAGCCGGCGAATGTCGATCTTGCGCGACGCTTGGGCGCACTAAATGAACAGAAGGATGACATCGAGGCAGCTATCGGCTGGTATCAATACGCCGCTGATCTGACAAAAGGCGCCGATGCCGGATTAATTCGAAAAGTCTCGGACTTGAAAATGAAAGGCTTCGATCGGGAGATTGCAGCGCATGAAGAATTTCTTGCCGCTCATGACCCCGGTCATGAGTTGTACGCCAAAAAATCTGAGGAATTAAAGGTCTCGAAAAAGAAGCGGGCAGAGATTCTGGTCGAGGATGCGCGCAAACGTATGGTGCGGAACCCGACTGACTTGCAACTTCGATTTGAACTGGGTGAGCATCTCGTAAACGCCGGACATTTCCGTCAGGCACTACCAGAGCTGCAACGCGCGCGACAAAATCCGAATGCGCGTTTGAAAGCGATGAACCTGCTCGGTCGCTGTTACAGCGAGCTTGGGATGCTAGACCTTGCGATGAAGCAGCTCGAAGAAGCATCGCGAGAGATTTTACCCATGGACGCGATGAAGAAAGAGATTGTTTACAATCTCGGGCTTGTTTACGAGCGGATGGGCGACGGGGAAAAGTCACTAAACTGCATGAAGCAGATTTACGAAGCTGACTACGGCTACAAGGACGTGGCCGCACGTGTGGAGAGCTCGTACAAACAGAATATCTCCCAAGCTTGATCGCCTTTCTTGGCTCGTGCTGGTTCGCTTGCACGCGGGGCATCCAGTCAGGTGTGACCCCTTCGATTCCGAAGTGTCTCGGAACCGGGAAATTATCCATGAAAAGGAAATTCGATGTTATTTCGCGATTCGGCATTCTCACGGTCGGGATCACAACATTCCGTTTCGCTGGCTTGGTCATGTCGCAAACTCCCCGGGTACATTCGTCCCCTACAACGAGCGGCACGCCCGCAGACGCAAATGCGGTGGCTACCCGTGGCTCGCTCTTAGCGCAAAGGACAAAACTTTCATGAGGAAGGCCGCAAAAGGCTGAGGAATGGAGGTGGCAATGGGCAGATTAGCCGGGCAGAACGGCAAAAGTGATGATGTGAAATCATTCGGCAAACGAATGGTCACTGATCACAGCAAGGCTAACGATGAGCTGAAGTCGATCGCTCAGCGAAAAGCCTTCAAATTGCCAACCAAAGAGCCTAGCGAAAAATGGAGCTCGGATAAAGTCTATATGAATATGATAGTCAAGGACCACGAAAAGGACCTTGCCGAATTTCGGGAGGAAGCAAACAGCGGGAGTGATCCCGACGTGAAGAACTTTGCCAAAGTGGTCCAGGAACACCTCGATTTGGCCAAAGAGACGCAAAGCAAGCTGCAATAGGAAGCACACTAACTGCGTAACGCGGCACGTCCGAAAAGGCGTGCCGCATTTTTATTCGTTGGAGAAGCCCTGCGCCCCGTGCGATCTCCTTTCGATCGTTAGGTCCTATCTTCGGCAGTCGACGGGAGATCTGATCGTCATGCGTAAGACCAAAATCATCTGCACGCTCGGCCCGGTCACGGAGGGAATAGATGTACTGCGGCAATTGATCGAGACGGGAGCGGACATCTTTCGATTGAACATGAGCCATGCCGATCACCGTTCAGCGCGCGAAATCGTGCCGCGAATCCGACAAATCGCGGAAGAGCTGAGCCGGCCGATTGGAATCTTGCTCGACACCCAGGGTCCTGCTATTCGCACTGGCGACCTCAAAACCGATCTGCACTTGAATTCCGGCGATATTCTGGAGCTCACCGTTGCCGGCGCAAAAAGCGAAGAACCCTATTCAGTCGATGTAAATTACGGAGGCCTAATCGATGATGTTTCCATTGGCGACACGATTTTAGTGGACAATGGCATGATCAAGCTCGGGGTCCTCGAGAAACGACGGGACCGGATCCGCTGCAAGGTTGTAACTCCAGGGACGCTGGGTTCCCGGCGTCACATTAATCTGCCCGGCGTACACGTGAATCTTCCGTCGCTTACTGAAAAGGATCTCGCCGATATTTCACTCGGTGCTGAGTTAGGTGTCGATTTTGTCGCGCTGAGTTTTGTCCGTCAGAAGAGCGATCTCGACCAACTGCGTACGGTCCTAGCTGAAAAAAAGAGCAAGGCATTAATCATCGCCAAGATTGAGGACCAATTAGCTGTCCAGTCGATCGACGAGATGATTGAAGGTGCAGACATCATCATGATTGCGCGCGGCGACTTGGGAATCGAATGCCCGATGGAGGAACTGCCGATCATCCAGCGGCGGATCGTAAAACAGTGTATCCGGCTGGGCAAGCCGGTCATCGTCGCAACCCAGATGCTCGAGTCGATGATTAACAATCCCTTGCCGACCCGCGCCGAAATCACTGACGTGGCCAATGCCGTCTTCGAGCAGGCGGATGCGATCTTGCTCAGTGGCGAAACAAGCGTTGGCCGTTATCCTGTAGAATGCATCCGAGTATTGGATCGCGTGGCTGCGCGAATCGAGCGTAGTGGTGGCGCTGGTTATGCAGAATTGGCGGTGCTCGAGGATGCGCGACAAAAGATAATTGCTTCCGCGGTGGTCCTGGCGAATTCGCTTCAGCAGGCGAAGCTTATCGTGTTCACCCGGCACGGGACGATGGCGCGCAATGTTTCGAATCTTCGCCCGGAAAATGCGCCGATATTCGCTTTCACTTCAAGCGGAGAAGTCCGTCGCCAATTGATGATCTGCTGGGGTGTTTATCCGGTGCGGATTGACTTCACCGCAGACCCGAACGTGACGATCGAGGTCGCAGAAAGGCTTTTGCGCGAAGCCAAATTGACCGCCCCGGGCGATCACCTAGTGATCATCAGCGATGTGCGTGCGGGCGATGATCGCATCATCGATTCCGTGCAACTGCGGACCGCGAAATAAAGCGCGCGGACGAAGCGTCCGCGCGTTTCAAATAAGATTTCGATCTTGTCGTCGCCGAAACCTAAGCCTCGACCGGCAATTCGACATCGACCGGGCGCTCTTTCTTGCTCAAAGCGCGGCGGAGCTTCGAAAGTGCAATGTTCTGCAACTGCCGAATGCGCTCGCGTGTAACGCCGAATTTCTTTCCCACTTCCTCGAGCGTTTTGGGCTTACCGCCGTCCAATCCGAAGCGTTGAAAAATGATTTTCTTCTCGCGATCGTCCAACACATCAAGCAATCCGCCGACTTCATTGCGAAGATTTTTGTCGCGGAGCAGCTCGAACGGCGTCTGAGCTTCCTCGTCCCCGACGATCTCACCGAATTCAGTAGAATCATCGTCGCTGATCGGTGCATCGAGCGAAGCTGGGCGGATCGATACGGTCTTGAGCTGCGAGACTTTTCCGCTCGCAATCCCGATCTCGTCGCCAAGTTCATCGTCCGTTGGTTCACGGCCTAGCTCCTCGCTCATCTGCAGGGAAACCCGGCGCATCTTGGAAATTTTGTCCACGAGATGGACAGGAAGGCGGATCGTTTTGCTCTGGTTCGCCAGTGCGCGCTTGATCGACTGCTTGATCCACCACGCGGCATAAGTGCTGAGCTTCCCTCCTTTGGCCGGATCAAAGCGTTCTACCGCCTTCATCAAACCGATGTTTCCCTCAGATATCAAGTCAAGCAGCGGCAGACCGAGATTTGCATAATCATGCGCGATCTTGACGACCAGGCGCAGATTCGAACGAATCATTAGCGCCCGTGCCTCCCGGTCGCCCTTTTTGATCTTCGCGGCGAGAGTAATCTCCTGTTCCGGAGTCAGGAGCGGGATTTGCCCGATCTCGCGCAGGTAAATCTTAATTCCGGTATCACTATCTTCAGCAGCCATATAGCTCTTTTTCATCGATGATTTTGGGGGGTTGGATCGACAATCTACCGTCAGTGGTATTCGTCGGCGCCTCGTCGATCACGCGTTGTAGCATTTTCAAAAGTATTTAACAAGGTTAAATATTCGGATTTCTGACAGTGGCCGGACGTGTGTTGTTCAATTTTTTTACCTGCCGGCACAACCTCTTCAAACAGGGCTAGATCCTTCAATTCGGATTGATCCTCGGGACGTTATTCTCCCCACGTTCGGGACCATTAATGGCCTCTTTTCCTCCTCTAATATCTTTGACAACCTAACCTGCCATCTTGGGCAAAATTTCTTCCGCTGCGGTTTACGGCGTGCATGCGTACGAAGCTGAAATAGAAGTCAACGGCGCCGGCGGCGACCCAACCATTGCAATCCTTTGGTTGCCGGACGGCGCTGCGAAAGAGGGTCGCGAACGTGTGACGACCGCGATTGCAAATAGCGAATATTTTTGGCAGCGCGGCCGAACCACAATCAATCTCGCACCGGCCGATATTAAAAAGGAAAGAAGCTTCGATTAACCGATTGCGCTCGGCGTGATCGCGGTTACCGAAGAATTGAATACCTCGCCGTTCGAAAATTTCCGCTTTGCCCTGAATCAAGGTTAGCCAGCTTGGCAGCGGACGCTTTCGCACACATTCCCACATAGTGTCCGCTTCCGAGCGAACTTCCGGTCATGCGATGACGATTATTGCAAGGTCGTCTTCATCTTATTTTTGGACAGAACGACCTTCACTCGTGCCGCTGACGAAGCGGCTTCGTTATTATTTAGTTCATCCCTATTGAACAGGTACCGCCAAATACGCCGTTAACACGCCCGTATTTGGGTCGACAGCTCTACCTGTAATCTCTCCCTTGTTATTTATGTCTTTCGCGCTTGCGAGCTGTGCGGAATAGCCGGGTGCTTTGAGATCGTTGAGGTCTGTGGGGTAGACACCGTGATCCCAAATAACGGCACGACAATCAATCTGGTCCGCGTCGCATGAGACACCGACTACCTGGCCGGCTTCGTTAATACCGTAGGCCTCACTGTCTACATGTTGCGGTACACGTCCCCGCAACGGTTTGAGAGCTTTGATGCCGTTGTCCTTCGTCCAGATAAAAGCGTGTAATGGGTTGCCTTCAACAAAAGCGGGATCGCCGGCGAACCCGACGACATCGCCGTGTTGATTGATTGCCGTCGGCGTGTTCCACCACTCAGCTCCAAGGTTGCCGATGTTAGTCACCCCGCCGTTTTCCCAAAGCACGGCGTGCTTGGCCGTATGTCTTCCAACGGCCTGGTCGCAGATGCCCGAAATGCCCACGATTTGACCATTGTCATTGATCGCCGTGGCGGCTCCGGAAGTGTCGCCGGGGATCAAAGGGAGGTCGTGGATCTGATCTGGCGGTCCCAGAGTCCACATGGCTGGGCGAAACTGGAGGACTTGGTGGCCTGGATCGGACTGGCAGCAACACGTGGGGTCATGAACGCCATTCTCGGCCCAGCCGACCACCTGACCCAAGTTGTTGGCTCCGGTTGCAAACCCGTTATTTCCACCAGGAAATGTGGGCAGTCCCCTCATCTGGTCCTGTTCCCAAACGAACCCGAGATTGATATAGCCGACGTTGTTAGGCGTACTGTAGAAAGCCGCGCTACTCCAGTTCTCACCGTTCGGCTCCGGCGTCGTGGCAGTTTGGGAAATACCCACGATGATTCCCGCGGTATTTTTCACGTTCCATGTTACACTGCTGTTTGGTCCGCCAAGTGTGCCCAGGTTGGTGAGTGAACTGTTTCGCCACAGCGTAGCGTGCCGGTTCCTATCCGCCATTCTGGAATAGCCTGCCACCCAGCTCTGATCATTGATGCTGTTTCCCCCGCTACTCGTTCCGCCGAGTGAAGCGAGGTTGGATACGTTGTATTGCGTCTTCTTTGCCTGTGCCAATGCCAGCGTCGCTCCGCAGCAACATGCGGCGATCAACAAGGTTAAAAGCATGTAGCTAATTTGTTTTCGTGTGGTCATAATTTTTTCTCCATTTAGTGAATGTTTACTGAGTAACTTTTAGGAGAGTGGCTTTAGATTGAAAATAGCCACTTCGTGTTTTTGCCCTAGACCACTTCCCCTCGCCTGCAGCGGAATCGGATCGGAGGAAATCAGAGATTCTTCTCCCGCGCTGCGGAATCAGAACAACAGAACTATTTGCGAGATGGCTTCAAGACTACTCGTCAAACAGGGCCCTGCCCACAGATGACGAATCGCTGAAAATTTAATGCAATTTTGCATTGAGCGACGACGCGAACTTGGCAAGACCTTCGCGAATTTGCGCGCGCGACCAGGCAGCAAACCCGAAAGTGAGTGCAGGGTTTAGCTCGGGCTTAATAAAGCATGACGATAGCGGGCTCGGTCTGATACCGATTTCCGCGCAGACGCGGGTGATCACGGGTAAATCTACCTTCCGGCGTAACCACGCGACGAAGTGTAGCCCAGCTTCCGGAATTTCTAGAATAAAATACTTACTTAACAGATTGTTGAATTGTTTGATAAAGAATTCTCTTCGGTCAGAATATAATTTCCGCATCCGCTTTATGTGACTCAGGAAAAATCCCTCGGTGAGAAATCTAGCCAGCGTCGCCTGATCGATCGCGGGTGAATGTTGATCCATCACCGCCCGAATCTTGATCATCGGTTCGACCAATTGTTCCGGTGCGAGCAGGTAGCCCAGACGCAGAGACGGATAAAGAATCTTACTCATGGTGCCCGCGTAGATGACACGACCGGCGTTATCGAGTCCCTGCAAACATGGGAGCGGGGGACCGGTATAACGAAATTCCGAGTTGTGATCGTCCTCGAAAATGTAAGCGTCGCACGTGCGCGCGAAATCGATTAGAGCCGTCCTTCGCGCGAGGCTCATCGTCATGCCGAGCGGAAATTGATGGGAAGGCGTCACGTAAATTATTTTTGGCGAGCGTTGTTTCGACGGTCGCGAGATCATGATTCCTTCCCGGTCAACAGGTCTGGGAACGACGGTCGCGCCGGCGAAGCCAAAGGCTCGGGGGCCATCGCGCTGATCATCATTGCTTGCTGCGTTCCGGCCGTGACTATGATCTGGCCCGGATGGCAGCGTGCACCCCGGTAATCACACAAATAGGCTGCGATTGCCTTGCGCAGATCGGGGTCGCCTCGGCTTGATGCATACTGGAGCAAATGAGCTCCCTTTTTTGCCAGCACTTGTGCCCGGAGTCGTTCCCAGACTTCTATCGGAAATTCGTCGAGCGCCGCGACAGCGGGAACAAACGAGACGCCAGGTGGACCAGCAATCCCGTAATCAAACTGCTTTCCGACCCGTTTATCCGGAATGTTTCTTACCCGGCCAGAAAGACGAGGTGGATGTTCAATTAGCAGTTCCGTTTTTGGCCGGCGCGGGCTCAGGAAAGTTTCGGGAAGGGAGTCCGCAACGAATGTCCCGGATCCGATCTTGGAGCGAAGATAACCTTCGGCATGAAGTTTCTCGAAGGCGATATTGACAGTGAGTCTCGAGATTCCCAAGTCAGCCGCGAGCGCACGAGTGGAGGGAAGTCGCGAGGAGTTGTCGGTAAAACTTCCCGAGACCAATTCATCGCGAATCTGGCGGTAAAGTTGTTGATGGAGCGGTTCAGCCGCCGTCCGATCAAGCCGAATCATTTCGAAAGCCATGATCGAATGGCGTCGCCTTTTTTTACTGACTGCTTTGTCTATTACTCGTTTCACAATTCGGATTGCTCTCACTCAGTTCCGGTAATTCCTTCTTCCTTAAGAGAGAGGACGAGGATGAGACCTTCTTTTGATAACGTTGGGGCATCGCTGATTCTTTTCTTAAATGGCTGACCACCGCAAGCTCGCGCTAAAGTGGTATGGCCATAGCGCGCCAAGTGGACTGTTGACACTTTACCACAAGGCCGGAAGCTTTTCTTTGAATGCAGACCCAGACTCCATGTAGCGATTACCGGGAGACTAAAGGCCTGATCTATTTTGCTCGAATGCTGGACAAGATCCGGCTGAATGCTGATGGCCGATTGGCGCCGGGATATTTTGTCGGGGTGGCTGACGATCCAACTTTCTTCGATGCGCGCTGCACACGATTTCTGGGAATTAATTATGATGAGCTGGTCGAGCGAACCCTTCAGGGAGGATCGGACGAGGAAATTCTCGATTGGTGTTTTGAACGCGGCAGAAAACCTGGCGAAGAGGAAATTCTTATTTGGAATGCGTTTCTTTCCAAACGCGGCTGGCGGGATGACGCTAGCGCCGACCTAGAAACGGCCAAGAAGCGATCAGGTTTGAGCGATCACGACGATATCCAAACCTGGGTGGACCTGCATGACGTCGAAGAAGAGAGAACGCCGAGAGCACTTTGTTCCCATTAGGGATTGAGTCGCCTCCATCGATGGGCAATCACCGACAGGATGCCGATTTTCTGCTCGATGTCTTGGATCAGGCGTTCTCCGCTTGTGATCGGCGCCGCAGCATGCCGAGCGCTATCATTTAGTCATTCTGGGCTAGGGCGCGACGGCCCGTCCGGCCGACGAATCTTCCAGTCTTCCCCTGCCGGTATTTCTCTGCCAATCTCGCGGCAATGCTTGCCAAAATTTATTCCGCCGCGGTTTACGGCGTGGATGCGTACGAAGTTGAAATAGAAGTCAACGGAGCTGGCGGCGATCCAAACATTGTGATCGTGGGCCTGCCGGACGCCGCCGTGAAAGAGAGCCGCGACCGCGTGACGACTGCGATTGCAAACAGCGGATACTTTTGGCCCCGCGGCCGAACCACAATCAATCTCGCACCGGCCGACATCAAGAAAGAGGGACCAAGCTTCGATTTACCGATCGCGCTTGGGATGATCGCAGTGACCGAAGAACTGGATAGCTCCCCCTTCGAAAATTTTAGCTTTGTGGGCGAGCTGGCTTTGGATGGCGCGGTGCGCGCTGTGAAAGGCGTCTTGCCAGTTGCGCTGGAAGCCCGGCGTCGCGGCAAGCGTGCACTGTTTGTGCCGGAAGCCAACGCGCTCGAAGCCGCCATGGTCGATAAAATCGACATCTATGGTGTGCAAAATTTGCGGCAGACGTTTGATTTTTTGCGCGGGGAAACGGCCCTCCTGCCCACGCGCGCCGATTTGAGCGGCTTTTTTGCGACGCATCAAAGCTACGACGTCGATTTCAGCGATGTCAAAGGCCAGGGCCATGTCAAGCGCGCAATGGAAGTGGCCGTGGCCGGCGGTCACAACGTATTGATGATCGGCCCTCCCGGCTCAGGTAAATCGATGCTTTCAAAACGCATCCCCACGATTATTCCGCCCCTTTCGCTCGAAGAAGCGATTGAAACGACCAAAATTCATAGTATTGCCGGTTTGCTTAACGGTGAGCGTTCGTTCGTTTCCATACGACCATTTCGATCGCCACATCACACTATTAGCGACATTGGCCTGCTCGGCGGTGGCGCATTCCCAAATCCGGGCGAAGTAAGTCTGGCGCACAATG
>QHMQ01000212.1 GCA_003217835.1 Verrucomicrobiota bacterium | reverse complement strand
CCACCGCTCGCGAAAAACGCGGCGAAGGTTTCATGCCGTTCCTTTTTATCGACGAGGCCGAGTCGATTCTCGGCACCCGCCGCGCCTCGCGTTACTCGAACATCCTTTCCACGTTGGTCCCGATGTTTTGCTCGGAAATGGATGGGATCGATTCGCTCAACGACGTTGTGATTATTCTCGCTTCGAATCGCGCCGACCTGATTGACCCTGCCATTCTGCGTCCTGGCCGGATCGATCGGAAAATTAAAGTCAATCGTCCGGACAAGCGGGGCGCGCGAGAAATTTGCCTTACGATGGTGTGCTCGCGAAAGAAACTGATGGAATCGGTGCCTCGGTCGAGCGCTTGATCGAGCGATTTGTCGACTGGCAATTTACACGCCGTGATGAAAACAAGTTTCTTGAAGTAACCCTGCGCAGTGGACGCAAAGAGACGCTTTACCGGAGCGATCTCATCAGCGGCGCAATAATTGCGTCGATCGTTGAGCGCGCGAAGGCAATGGCGATTAAACGGGCGATCGCCACCCAACAGGAGGAAGGGATTCGGGAAGCGGATTTACAGCTCGCGTTCAATGCCGAGTACGTCGAGAACGACATCTTCCCAACGACCGACATCACGGAGGACTGGCTTAAGCTCATTGATTACGATCCGGAAAATGTAGTCAAGATTGCGCCCGTGAGGCCGATCTCCGATGCCCGATTCCGCACGACATCTGGGGTGATCTAATGGTCTCCTGACTGTAGGGGAAGCTGTTAGCTTCCCGATGATATGGGCGAACCACCGCGGCTGCCGGAAATTCAATTACCTTGGGAGAAGTCGATCATCTACTTTGTGACCTTGTGTGTAAAAGACCGGCGCCAGGTGTTGGCCAATGCGAAAGTATTTGAAGCCATCAAAACAACCATCGTCCAATTACGAAGATGGCATGTGCTCGCTGCTGTGATCATGCCTGATCACGCGCACTGGTTGATTTCGCCGCGGATAGATCGCGAGATTTCTGTTGGTGACTTTGCAAATGGATTCAAGCGCGTTTTGCGCAAAATGTTGGCTGATCAGAATTGGGAATGGCAGCGCGGTTGTTTCGACCGGCTTCTTCGATCGGATGAAAACTTGCGCAACAAGTGGATTTACGTGCAGGACAATCCTGTGCGACAGGGATTGGTCCAAAGTTGGGAAGACTGGCCGTACTATTTAGATTTCATTAATGATGAGGGAAGCTGGCAGCTTCCCCTACAGGCGGGGCGTTCGAGGAAATGAAACGCGTCTTCGGGCTCGAGACGGAATACGGCATCACCGTGAGCGGCGCGGAGAGTGTCGATGTTGTCGCCGAATCAATCGAGTTGGTGCGCTGCTACACCGAGCACGGCGCGCTCATGAAGTGGGATTATGAGTTGGAGGATCCACATCTCGATGCGCGCGGCTTTCGCGCCCGAGAACTGCTCCAGGACACCGATGAGTCCGCTTACTACGAGATTGATAAAAATCGCCCGCTGAGTTTCGAGGAAATAAAAAGCGACCTTGTGCTTTCAAATGGCGCCCGTTTTTACAACGACCACGCACATCCGGAATATTCCACTCCAGAATGCACGACGCTCCAACAAATCATCGCGCAGGACAAGGCCGGCGAACGTATTCTCGCGGAGTGCGCGCGGCGGCGAAACCAGAAGCTACCGCCTGCGAATGAAGTCCGTCTTTACAAGAACAACACTGACTTTTTTGGGCATAGTTACGGCTGTCATGACAATTACCTGGTGAGTCGCGAGATTGCATGGGATCGCATCGTCGCCGGCATCTTGCCGTTTCTCATTACACGTCAAATCTTCGCCGGCGCTGGAAAGATGGGCATCGAAGCGGAGAGTGCATCGGGTGAGCCTGGGGTTTTTCAAATTTCACAGCGCGCAGATTTTTTCAGCGTGCTCGTGAGCATTGACACGATGAATCGCCGGCCATTAATCAACACGCGGGATGAACCGCATGTTGACGCCAGCCGTTATCGCCGGTTTCACGTCATCCTCGGCGACTCGAATATGAGCGAATGGGCCACGGCCATGAAGATCGGGACTACCTCTCTTATTCTCGATCTGATCGAGCACGGAGAAGTACCGCAACTGGAGATCGCTCAACCTGTCGACGCGAACAAAGCGATCAGCCGCGATCAAACTTACGATTGGATCATCGAATTGAAGGACGGCCGAAAGATTTCCGCGATCGATGTGCAACGTATTTATCTCAGGGCCGCGGCCGGCATCGATAGTGGCACGGATGAAGATCGACAATGGATTTTGCGGGAGTGGGAAAGTGTTCTTAACGATCTCGAGCGCGACGTTATGCTGGCACGCGACCGCGTCGATTGGGTCGCGAAAAAGCTCCTGCTTAACGCGTTGCAGGAAGAAGAAAAACTTTCCTTGAGCGATCCGTGGCTGCAGTCGATCGATCTCGAATATCACAGTGTCGATCTTGAGCGCGGGCTGTATTATGAGCTTATCCGCCAGGGAACGATGCGCCGGGTTGTGACCGAAGAGGATATTAAGAGATCGATCTTCAATCCGCCGGAAACCACACGCGCATTTTTTCGTGGCCGTTCGGTTGCGCGCTTTAACGACGAGATTTCCTCAATCCAGTGGGATGAAATCGTCTTTGCCAACCACTTGCAGACACGTCGGGTTGTTTTGCCCGAAGCTTCATCGGATGGGAGACTCAGCGCACTAAATCACGCTGCCCGCAACGGCAAAGATTTCAGCGAGCCGGGTTCGCAGTGCAGCGCAGTGCAGATCAAAAAATGGAATTCACTCCCACTCAATCGTGCTTGGCGGTTTACTTGAAATATCGTAGCAGACGCGATTGACACCTTTGACTTCGTTGCTAATTCGAGCCGAGATACGCGCGAGCAATTCATAAGGAAGACGGACCCAATCCGCGGTCATGCCATCCTGGCTTTCGACGATGCGAAGCACGACCGTGTTCTCGTAAGTGCGCTGATCGCCCATAACGCCGACCGAGCGGACCGGCAGCAGCACCGCGAAGGATTGCCAGACGCGGTAATACCAATCTGAAGATTCCATCTCGCTCACAACGATCGTGTCCGCTTCCCGCAGGATCGACAATCGCTCGGGCGTCACTTCGCCGAGAATCCGAACGGCAAGACCCGGCCCCGGGAAAGGCTGACGATATACGATCTCTTTGGGCAAACCGAGCTGCAGTCCAGCCTGACGCACTTCGTCTTTGAATAACTGGCGTACCGGTTCGACGAGCTCAAAGTGCATTTTTTCGGGCAACCCGCCGACGTTATGATGACTCTTAATCACTTGCGCGGGGTTTCCCTCGATCGACACGCTCTCGATCACATCCGGATAAAGCGTGCCTTGAGCGAGAAACTTGTAACCGCCGTGTCCGTCCTTGGACGAACTCGCTGCGGTGAGCTTGCGCGCGCCATTTTTGCGATCTTCCTCGAGCAACTCCTCGGTCGCGTGCTGAAATACTTTGATGAATTCGTTGCCGATGATTTTGCGTTTTGTTTCGGGATCGGTTACGCCTTTGAGCAGCGCGAGAAAACGTTCGCTCGCATCCACATATTTCAGGCGCACATGAAAATTTTCGCCGAAAACACGCTGCACGATTTCTTCCTCACGCGAGCGGAGGAGACCATTGTTGACGAAAATGCAGGTGAGCTGATCCCCGATCGCCTTGTGCAAGAGCGCAGCGGTCACGGACGAATCGACCCCGCCGCTCAAACCGAGTACGACTTTTTGATCACCGACCTGTTCGCGGACGCACGCGCAGGCCTCTTCGATGAAGGAACCCATTGTCCAGTCCATCGTGCACTGGCAGATGTGATAGACGAAATTCTGCAGAATCTCCTTTCCCCGCGGCGTATGCGCGACTTCCGGATGAAATTGCAGCCCGTAAAGCTTGCGTTGTGGATCCTCCACCGCTGCGAAGTTGGAGCTCTCCGTTCTCCCGGCAGCGCGAAATCCCTTCGGCAGCGCCGTCACTTCATCGCCATGACTGTTCCAGACATCGATCTGCGGGCCGAGTCCATCTAGTAGTTGCGAGCCGTTTGCGATGTGCAACGTCCCGGCACCGTATTCGCGTCGCCCGGTGAACACGACCTGGCCGCCGAGGTGATGTGCCATCAGCATCAAGCCGTAACAAATGCCGAGCACTGGAATGCCCAGCGAAAAGATTTCCGGATCGAGACGTGGTGCACCTTTGTCGTAAACGCTTGCCGGACCTCCGGAAAGAATGAGTCCGCTGGGTTTTAGCTGCGCGATTTCGGCCGCCGGTGTGTCAAAGCGAACGATCTCAGAATAAACCTGGAGTTCACGAATGCGCCGGGCAATGACTTGGGTGTACTGCGAACCGAAATCGAGAATGAGAATTCTTGAATGCGCTGATGGGGCGGCTGTTTTCACTCGCTATGGGTGGGTTTGCGGCACGCCGTGCTCTGCCGCGGGATCGGTGGACGACCGCTCGATTGGCCCGATCGTTCCCTGGCCGGTGACGCCACGTTGAAACTGCCCTCCTACTTCCTCCGACCGGCTGAGTCTGCTTACCGATAAGCCAGGCTCAAAATAACCGCTCGTTAAAACGTGCGGTGTGTGGTCTCGATGAAGTCAGCGTCACAGCGGCTCGGAATATGCGCGAAGACTCGCCAATCGAGGGGTTGCGCTCGCCAGAGAGCCAGGGAGTGCAAAAGCAGATCGGCCTGCTAACTCCTGCGTTGATTCTTCATGGTTACACGCGTGGTATTTTCCCGATGGCTATCAATCGCGGGGGTGACATCGGCTGGTTCTCGCCCGATCCGCGCGCGATCATTCCGCTGGAACATTTTCATGTGCCGCACGCATTGGGACGCGTCCTGCGAAAACAACTTTTCGAAATCAAGATCGACACTTGCTTTTCGGAGGTGATCGAGGCTTGCGCGAAACGTGAAGATACCTGGATCAACCGTGAAATTATCGAGAGCTACACACGGCTGCACCAGCTGGGTTATGCCCATTCCGTCGAAGCTTGGAGAGAACGCAAACTTGCTGGAGGACTTTATGGGATCGCGGTCGGCGGCGCTTTTTTTGGTGAATCGATGTTTCATCGCGAAAGAGACGCATCAAAGATTGCGCTCGTGGCGCTGGTACAACATTTGCGCGAGAGAAAATTTGCGTTGCTCGATACGCAATGGCTTACGCCGCACCTGCAACAATTTGGCGGGATCGAGATTTCGCGGAATCACTATCTGCGTCTCCTGCGCGGAGCAGTAGAATTACCGCGAAAATTCGTTTAGCTGCGTGTCACCAGCGGGGGCCAAAATTTCGAACGGCGTTGTAAACGACGGTCTGTCGGAAGCCAGAGGCACCGACTGCTGCCATTGCTTCACGCAGTACTCGATCGGCCATTTCGCGGTCCACCCGTTTTTGTGGGAGCTGCTGCGCGCTGAGGTCGCCCTTTTGCTTGTAAATGTAATCGTGGACGACGCTCGGATAGGAAATGTCGTAATCATCTGGCGAGAGCCACCACCAGACCGTTCGCGGGATGGATCCCAAGTCAGTCAGGAAATCCTTTGGTATCTCGATAATCCCGCCGAGAAGCGTGCTTCGATATTGTAGCGGCGTAATGAGTTCAAAATAGGGGGTGTTGGCGTTTCCGGTCGCGGCGATGGCCTCTTGCCGGCTCAGGCACCAGAGATTCAGTTCACTCAGGAATTGATCGCTCATGCAAGCGAGCGTGAGACGATTCTGCCCGCTGCACAAGACGATTAATAGAGGCAACGGAACAGAATACTTGCTTCGTTGTTGCTCAGCCGCGCGAATTTTGCATAGTGAACGCCCGGCTTTCACCTGCGATTGTCGATCTTGCGGCTGGGTAGCTCAGTTGGCAGAGCAGTGGACTGAAAATCCACGTGTCGGCGGTTCGATTCCGCCCCCAGCCATTCCCTCATCGCGAGGGATTTATGTAGTAACGTAGCAAAAAACGTAGCACAAAAAGCTGCTGCGTTGCCATTCTATGGCGAGACGGTATCGACCTGGGATGGGGCGGATGCGCCCGCGGTAGCGGGCGCGCCGGCCCTTCCTTGTCTAAAGCGTCATAACTGCATAACCGGCTCTCAGCGACGTTCTGCATTCGCTTTTGAACTTAATGTCTGCGAGATGGTTCGTCAGGTCGGGTTGGGCCGTTGTTTCGAATTCACCGTTACAACGCCAGATAATTGCGTCATGGGTTGGCAGTTTCAGGAACGCTGGCACTCGCTTTACACAAACGTCTTGAGAAAGCTGTTTCACTCAGGCTGTAGCGCACGGGAGCGACAGAAGCGGGGGGCGATTGACATGCACGCGGTGGTGGAGATGCCGTTCCCGTCGAACGAGGTGCGAAATGGCTGTTACAAGCACGTCGATCGCCGGTTGCTTGTTCTTTGGCGTTATCTCAGGCGGATTCTGCCCAAATACGGGTTCGGTCGT
>QHMQ01000211.1:3535-4863 GCA_003217835.1 Verrucomicrobiota bacterium | reverse complement strand
CTGGAGCACGGGCGACGGCTCATACGGTGTGATCCATGTCTTGATGAAGAGTCTCCAAATGCGGTATCTTGTCGATAGCGGCGAAGCGATCGAGCAACTTGAGGCGTTGAGGGCAAAGGGAGGTGAGTTCCTGCTGATACGTAGCGAACTCTTCTCCTGGCTTCAGGATTACAGAGGATTGAAAGAACATCTGGATCGTCATTATTGTGTTGTGCAGACGATGAAACCTGTCTGATTTATGATCTTCGCGAAATGCCATCGCAGCCCGTGTCGACGTCATAACGAGTTAAATAGCGATCTCAGATTAAGCGGTAAAGAAACTGCAGAGCGAAAGTAAATGTCGTTAGCCTTAATATGAAAAGTAGATCACCCGCCATCAGCGTCATAATTCCGACGTTTAATCGGGCCGCCATGCTGACCGACACTTTGGAGAGCTTCGCTGCCCAGAGCATACCGACGAATCGCTACGAGGTGATTGTGGTCGACGATGGCTCTAAAGACGCTACGCCGGAAGTCTGCCGCGACTTTGGATCGCGGATGCAACTAAGGTATCTCCACATTGAGAACTCAGGCATATCGGCGGCAAAGAACACCGGTATCCTGGCGTCCCGTGGCAAAATTTTGCTTTTTTGTGATGATGACGACATCGCCGACAGTCATCTGCTCGAAGAGCATCTTAAAGCGCACAAACAATATCCGCAGGAAAGCGTAGCGATCTTGGGATACACGACGTGGGCGCCGACGCTTTCGGTTACGCCGTTGATGCGTTACGTCACAGATATCGGGCGCTTTCTTTTTGCCTATGGCGATCTCAAGGATGGGCAGATGCTCGATTATTACTTTCTTCTGGAGCGGACGCTCTTCGTGCAAGCGGTCGTTTCTTGCCAAACACGGCGTCTTTAATCGCCAGTTCCGGACGATCCTCGAGGACATGGAACTGGGATACAGACTTTCGAAATTTGGATTCCGCGTGGTGTTCCATCGTCCGGCGGTGAGCTACATGGCGAGACCATTGAGCTTTGAAGAGTTTTGCGACCGCTGCGAACGACAGGGCGAGGCTCTTTTTCGGTTTAGTCGCTTGCACGACGACCAAGTCGTTCAGCAATATTGCCAGCTTGCAGATCCGTTTATCGAAAACCGTGCCGTCAGCGTGGATCCGGAAGCCAGATGGCCGGAGGTCGCAGCTTTATTTCGGGAGAAGGTCAATCAGACTGGCCGCGTTGAGCGATTACTTGCGTGGGGACTCGAGCCTCAAGCGAGCTTAGAAGGACCGGACACCACTGCTCCGAAGATCTCCTCGCAGGCAGAGGCCTATCGGCTCCAGATGC
>QHMQ01000211.1:0-3519 GCA_003217835.1 Verrucomicrobiota bacterium | reverse complement strand
AAGATTACCGAGCTTACCAAGCACGAATCGACCTATCAGACGGAGATCGCAAACCTTAAAGATGCGATCCGGGAAATCTCCGACTCTCTGCGCCAGAGCAAAATCGAATCAGCCGCTCATCTCAAAGCCGAAAGAGCAGAATTCGAGGCACGTCTCAAAGCTAAAAGCGAGCAGTTATCCGAATATAAGGTCGAAGTCGAGTTGCAAATTGCCAAACTGCAGCGGCATCTCAAGATTGAAACTGAGCAATTGTCCGAACGTAACGTCGAAGTCGAGCAATTGCGTGATCGTATTACCCAATTGTCCGAACGTAACGTCGAAGTCGAGCAATTGCGTGATCGTTATACGCAAATCAATCGTCTGCTTCACAGCAGGAGCGTAAGCTTAGCAGAACACGAGCGGCATATCATTGAACTGACAGATCGCTTACGCAAACAGCTTTGGGATACAAGAAGGCTCTCGCGTTTGCTTGATGATGCTGAAAACGCCGCCGCGCGTTTGCGTTCGTCCCGCCGCTGGAAATTGGCAAATCCGGGAGCTGCAATCCAGGCAAAATTATTTCCCGGCAAGGTTTCGGTGGGTTATGGCCATCTCGAAAAAATTGTGGCCGCCTATTCGCAATGGCGCGCTTCCCACCCGGAGATCGCGAAGATAGAGGACGAAATAAAGGCGCTCCAATTCCCGCCGATCCCGAAAAGGGCCGCGGCCGAGCCGGTAGCAACCACTGCAGGCGCCAACCTTGTCGCGCCGGTCTCCGAAGTTCCGGTTCCACAACTCACGCCAGAGAATAAAACTCCTGCCATTCAACCTCCCGTTCCCTCTGTGCCGGTTGAATCAATCCGTTTTCCGGCACACGAGAAAGTCGAGGTTTCAATCATCATTCCGGTGTTCAACCAGTTTCAGTTCACGCATTCGTGTCTTGCTTCGTTACAAACCATAGAAGAACGATCGGCTTTCGAAGTCATCGTGGTGGACGACTGCTCGACGGACGAGACGGCTGAGCTTGTCCCGAGGATGGAAGGCGTTGTTTATCTGCGTAACGAGAAGAACTCCGGTTTTATCTTTTCCTGTAACCGCGGTGCTGAGCAAGCCCGCGGCAAATACCTCTTTTTCTTGAATAACGACACGATCGTTAGGCCAGGTTGGCTTACCGCGTTGCTTGATACCTTCGTTGAAGATCCGCAAGCGGGCATCGTCGGCTCGAAACTTGTTTATCCTGATGGCCGGTTACAGGAAGCAGGCGGGATCATATGGTGCGATGCCTCGGGCTGGAACTACGGCAAATTCGATGATCCAGAAAAACCCGAGTACAATTTTCTTCGGGAAGTCGATTATTGCTCGGGAGCGGCGCTAATGATTCGCAAATCGCTCTTCCAGAAGCTTGGAGGATTTGATGCAAAATACGAACCGGCATATTACGAGGACGCCGATTTGTCGTTCAAAGTTCGGAAGGCCGGTTACAAAGTGTTCTATCAGCCCCTTAGTGAAATAATTCACTACGAAGGGATCACCGGCGGCACTGATCTCTCGACCGGCACAAAAAAACACCAGGACATCAATCGATTAACGTTTGCGGACACGTGGGCCACTGAGTTGGGAGCGAAACCGGTCACTGGCGATTTCACTTTCTTGAGTGAGCCACCGCCGGGACGAAAAAATATTCTTGTGATCGACCACCATCTGCCGATGCCGGAGAAGGATGCGGGATCGCTGCGAATGTTTCATATTCTTAACATTCTTCACCGACTCGGCCATCGCGTGACATTTGTTCCGGACAATCTCGCCGATATCGCGCCTTACGGCGACAAATTACGGAAGCGTGGAATCAAAGTCGTTTATCACCCTTACATCAAAAAAGCGCGCGACTACCTTATTTCGCACGGGAGCGAGTTCGACGCTGTTGTGCTAAGTCGATGTGATTTTGCTCGTAAGCATATCGCAGATGTTCGACTGCACGCGCCACAAAGCCGCGTTATTTTCGACACTGTCGATCTACATTTTCTTCGCACGAATCGGGAAGCGGCGATCACCAACGATCCCGAGGTACAACAAAAAGCGCGCGAGAAAGAGCAATTGGAGTATGATCTGATTGATCAGGCCGATGAGACCTGGGTGGTGAGCGGAGTGGAACAGAAGCTTCTCCGCAAGGCCCGACCGGACAAGTCGATAGAAATTGTGCCTACTATTGTCGATGTTCCGGGTTCGAAGGCGCCTTTCTCACTGCGGCGGGACTTTCTCTTCATCGGTGGTTTTCAGCACACACCAAACATTGATGCGGTTATTTTTTTCCTGAAGAAAATTCATCCACTGGTAAAGGAGCGTCTTGGTGACGCCAAATTCTATATCATCGGCGACAAGACCCCTCCGGAGGTGGTAGCGCTCGCGACCGACAATGTCATCGTCGCTGGATTGCAGCCAGATGTTCGGCCTTTTTTTGAAAGCGTTAAATTATCTGTCGCGCCATTGCGATATGGGGCCGGTATAAAAGGCAAAATCAATCTAAGCATGGGTTTTGGTGTGCCGGTCGTGGCAACCTCGCTCGCCGTAGAGGGGATAGCGCTAACCGATCGTGAAGACGTTCTCATCGCCGATGAGCCGGAGGATTTCGCGCGGGCCGTCGTCGAGCTTTACGAATCGGAGGAGCTTTGGAATCGGCTCTCGGAGAATAGCATAAAAAAAACGAAGGCGCATTATTCGGTGCCAGCTGTGCGCAAACACTTGAATCGTTTACTTAGTGACAAGCGCACCAAGGCTCCACAAGGACGCAAACTGAAAATGCTAACTGCCAAGATTGGGTCCACCCAGAGCAAGTCCTAAAACTTCCGCGACTAAATGCCATCTTCGGTTGAGCGAGTAAACAAGCCGATTTTTTATCGTAAGCTCAGGCCGATCGGGATCAACTATCCTCACTTGGTGTCTGGCAGCACCTGAACATCATCTCGCAGGAAGAATCAGATTGGCTGGGGGCCCTTTGCGATCGACGCAGCTGCCGGCTATCAACCTGGGACTGCACGCGGAGAACGCGGTTAGCTCAGCGCAAATTTCGTCCAGCGCGAAGAGTTTCTCGCGCTCTTGGGCCAAACTATTAACGAGTTGATTGTGACCCACTTTAAGACGATGTTTCCTACGTTTCCGTGGTCGGGACGAAGCAGTTTTTGGATGCGACGCAAGCAAGGGATGGCAAACGAGCAAAGAGCCCATGATCGAGGCGAGGCAGAAAAATGACCACTTCTTCCGATGGGACAAACGAGCCAATTTTTATCGTGGGATCTCCGCGCTCGGGAACGAGCGTTCTCAGTTGGTGCCTTGGGCAGCACCCGAACATTCTCGTACAGCAAGAGTCCAGTTGGATCGGACCCTTCGCCGTTAACCTTGCCATCGGACATGAAATAGGCAGCGCGCGCGGAGAACATTCGCAATTGAGCGCGCTCGATATCCGGCGCGACGACTTCATGGCCCACTTCGGCGAGAGCATTAACGATTTAATCCTGAGCCATCGCCGGCAGTTCGAGATGAACC
>QHMQ01000007.1 GCA_003217835.1 Verrucomicrobiota bacterium | reverse complement strand
GTCCGGTGCCGCCGCAAGCATTTTATACCACGGCCCCAGACGGCGCATAATATCGAACCAAAGTTTCGGCAGGCGATCAAGCTTGAGGACAGAGCGACTGGGTTTTTGCAGAAGCCAGGCTTTCTGCTCCATTTCGGCCTCGAGCTGACCCGCTTCCCAACCGGCATAACCTACAAATGCACAGATCGAGCTTCGTTTCTGACCGGCCGCATCACTCGATTGCTCAAAGTCGACGTTGTGATTGAGCTTAAGCCCCTCGCCTTTTTCCCATTCCAGCGCCGCAAACATGAGCTGGTTTTTCCCGACCGGTCCGCCCAGAAAAACAGGAACACCCGCCAGTCCTTTGGGTGGTGTTTCATTTACTAGATCCGCCACTTGTTTATCGAGCGGGCGATTAATGATGACACCGAGTGCGCCGTCGTTTGGATCGTGCGCAGAAATGAACAGGACCGCGCGGCGAAAATTTGGATCGAGCATATTCGGATGAGCCACGAGCAATGAACCGGCGAGACTCCGCGGCGTTTCGCCACCCAAATTACGCATACAAAACTAGAACCCTCCAAGCGAGAACGCGCAAGCGCCACATTGCGTTCGATCACACAATGAGGCGAGATTTAACCGGCGATTGCCAGAGATCGACATCTTCTTTGCAATCCCGATAGTGCCTCGGGTAAGTTGAGGCAAAAACTTGTTGCCACCAGCCGTAAGCTCGTTTACTAGCGTCGAAGTTTTCCACGATTGTTCTGGGGGGAACAGCCGCCCTTCACGCCCATCGGGCGTGGGGGGCGGTACTTTTTTGCGGTAACTCTGAGCCGTATGAACAAAAATTCTGCGAAAGGGCCACGATTTTCCTGGCCGACCGCTTTCGCCTTGATCGCGCTCATGATCGCGTCGGTCGTGGTGCTCGTTTTTCTGCGTCTGGAAACCTGGCCCGCCCGCACGGCGAGGCAGGGCACCGGCGAGCTGGAACGCCTTGGCAAAGATGTGCGTTCCGCTTTCATCGACATCGCGCACTTGCAACCGCGTATCACAATCAACAACCGCGTCTACATGGAACAAACAACCCCAGTTAGCGAGCTGGCGGTTCTTTCACGGCGGATCGAAGTGGAACATGAATTCTTACATACTTGGATGGGCAGCTCGAAGCGCGTAAGGCTGCACGGAACGTTCACGGCTAAAGCCGGCTTCGATTTGCAGCAGAAACTGGCAGTCGATGTTCAACCGGACCAAATCGTCATCCAAGTTCCACATGCTCAGATTCTCGACGTCACACAAGACCAGGTGGACGTCCTCGCGTTTGAAAATGGGTTTTGGAATCGAATTTCGGGAGACGATGTCCAAAACGAATTGTCGATCTTGCCTCAACTCGCCCGACAGGAAGCGGCAGAGACTGGCTTACCGGATGAAGCGGAACGCGCGTTGCAGCAACAACTCGGCGAGCGCATTCACGCGCAACAGCCACTGCGATTGATTTTCACCAGCACAGGAAAGAAAGATTAGTGACCGATGCGAGCGATCAAAAACCAGTGAGCAAATGTTCTTCACCAGGCACCATTCACTCGTCAGGCCAGCAATTTACGGCTAAAGCAATGTCGTGCCGTGGAGAACAAGATTTTTGCTCGGTGTCCTATTCCTCTTGCTGGCGGCGCTGTTCGCAATTTGGTTTAATCCGTTCGCCGTTTCCAACGGTCTTCGGTTGTGGGTTTGGTGGAAGGCGCGGCAGGAAGGGCTAATTGTCAAGATCGACAAGATAGACGCGCCAATCTTGCGTCCGGTAGTACTCCGTGGTCTTCACATCACGAGCGCCCCCGAGAACGCATTCCACATCGATCTCACTGCGACACAAGCGAGCCTCGATTTAAATCTCAAGAGGATCTTGCTGCGCGACCGCGGCCATGCCCTTCGCAATCTTTCGATTCAACAATTGCGTGGGGATCTCCGCCGCAGCCATCCAACCGGACGAGCGATAACCCAGCGTGGCTGGGCGACGCTGCACAAATTGTTTCCCCAGAATCTTAGCGTCACCAGCTCGGATCTACGTGTTGAAGACGGGCCGACAGTGATTTTGCTGCGAAATGGTTTCCTGTCCATGAGCGAGACCGAGGCGGGTCGCTTTAACGCGACCGAGATCATGGTTGCATCGCCCTGGTTTCGGCAAACTTTTTCACAACTGCGCGGTTCAACTGGCTGGCAGGGCAATCGCCTGACCCTTGCTGGGCTCACCTTAACGCGAGGCCTCGACCTCCAATCCATCACGGCTGATTTGTCTCGCATTGGAAAGCAACGCATCGGCCTGGAATTTGATGTCGATGCGTTCGGCGGAAAGCTTCGCGCAAGCATCTCGCATGAGTGGCGCTCGCCCCATTCCAATTGGAAAATTGCCGGATCAGCTACTGACATTTCTCTTGCCCAAACCTCGGAGGCAATCGGATTCACCGATCGTGTCGACGGTTTGCTTCATGCCTGCAATTTCACTTTTCGTGGAAACTCGCGGGAGTCGGCTCGGGCGACGGCATCGCTCTGGACTGAACTGACCGGGCTTACCTGGCGGAACCGCACGGCCGAAGCGATCATGTTCGGTGCTGCGCTCTACAATCGGCAGATCCAACTCCAACAGCTTTATATAAAGCAAAAAACAAACCAGCTCACTTTGAGTGGCGAAGCCTCTTTCCCCTCCAATTCATCAGACTGGCTGAGTCCGGATTTTCGTGGAGACATCGCTGCTTCGATCAATAATCTTGGCGATTTCGCCAGTCTTTTTGGTGCCGATCCGGGTGATTTCGGCGGAGAAATTGTCATCGACGGAGCGATGAACGCGCGCGATCGCAAAATCGGCGGCCAGCTCACGGCGAATGGTGCATCACTCAGAGTTTTCAAAACCGCGGTCGACACCTTAAACGCGAAGCTGAATTTAAAAGCAACGGAGTTGGAATTTGAACAGCTGGAGCTAAAGCGAAAAAGCGATCTCTTGCACGTGCAAGGAAAAATCGACCTGTCTCGTGGACATGGCTATTCCGGCACGCTCAGCGCCACCATCGGCAATTTGGCAGAATATTTGTCGATCTTCCGCGGCCCCGGCGAAAACAATATCAAACCAACGCCGGCCGATATTCAGGCGAGAATCGATTCCAACAGCTGGGACGCTCACGGCACGATCGGTTTATCCGGTTCGAGTTCGATTAATTTCACCGCCAAATTCCGGTTGCCGGTCGGAACGAGTTGGAACGCATTTCTGGTCTCTCCGGTCGATCTTACAGTCGATTTTCCGTCAATCTTTCTCGCGAACGTGCCTCAGTTTTTTCATCCCGAGATTTTCCGCGATGGTATTCTGAGTGGAAAACTTTCTCTTTCCGATACCTTGCAACACCCCCGCCTCATTGGCGACGCCCAGCTACTGAACGGAAAATTGCAGAATACTTTCCTAAATCTGACGGAAGCGAGTGGTTGGATTACTTTAAATGGAACTCGCGCGTCGCTGAATTTGTTCGCTGCTGTAGCGAAAGATGTCGATCTTTCGTTTCGCGGTGAGATCGATTATCAGGATACAAGCGCACTTGCGATCAAGATTGCCGCATCAACGCCGATCTTTGATTTGAGGCCGCGCGCGATCGATTGCGTGGGCAAGATCCAAATCGAATCCGTTGCCGAAACCCTCGCGCCTGTAATCGCAGAGCTTGAGTTTCGCGGAGGACTCTTCCAGCCCGATTGGACGATGAATTTGAAGGAGCCGACGGGCATTGAATCAAACGGCGCTTTGATCTTGAACATTACAGCGCGAGAACTGCCGCTTTGTTTGGGTACGGGCCCGGATGAGAAAACTTTATTGCTTGGCGTGCATCCGCGCCCTGAGCCGGTCAAACCGCAAAAACGCGCGAAACGACGTTAGGCGTTTCGTCGTGCCGGCTTCGGCCCGACAAGCCAGCGGGAAAGCCTTTCCTCGAGATCGCGTGTAAGATCGACACAGAAATCCGCGCCAGCATCCACGCGCAAGGAATTGCCGGTTGCGCGATCAAACAGCAACTGAACCGGGCGACGGCCCGGTGAGCTGGCCAGAATCTCGCGGACCTCGCGCAATTCGTTGCTCGTGGTCGCGGAGGAAAATTGCAAAAACACGGTCGGTTCTTGGGATGTACATGCCGATTCTTCATTCGCAGCCGCTCCATTCGCTTTTCCTGGCGTCGGCGTCGTCACGTTGTCAGCTGTGGCGCGGACAGTGTCGTCGCGTTTATCGAGCGTGCCTCGAATTTCCACAACGCGTCCTGGCGCGAGAGCGTCTGCGACCTTCACATAAACCTCATTCCAGAGAACCACCTCCAGCGTGCCACTCAAATCTTCGACCCATACGACCGCGAACGGCTTACCCTCTCTCCTTGTAAATTTTTTGTCGATCTGCACAAGTGCCCCGGCAATTTTGAATGACGCGCGGTCGTCGAGATCGCCTAACGAAGCAATGGTCCGATAATTTTTCGCTGCGAAAGCAGCGGCATACGCGTCGAGTGGATGTCCGCTAACGTAAAAACCGAGCAGCTCTTTTTCGTAGGAAAGCTTTTCATGCTCGCTCCATGGAACGATCAATCTTTTTCTCGAGGTTGTGGGCGCGGTTGTCTCATCGAATAGCGAAACTTGACCAGCAACGCGGTCCCGTTGGGCGGCGGCGGATGCGGTCAATGCCTCGTCAATGCGGGCAAAAAGTTCGGCGCGATCGCGGCCAAGAAAATCAAAAGCGCCGCCTTTGACCAAGCTTTCCAGCATTTTGCGATTGGCAATGCGTGAATCAAGCCGGCTGCAAAAATCTTCCAGCGAACGAAAATCTCCTCGCTGCTCGCGCTCACGAATGGCCGCTTCCATCGCGCCTGTTCCAACATGTTTGATCGCAGCAAGGCCATAGCGAATGGCATTGAATTTGGGAGCGACCTCTGCGTCGCGATTATCGGGGCGCTGAGGGGCCTGCCGCATTTCAGGAATAAATTTCAAGCCGCTACGATTGACGTCCGGCGGCAGGATTGATATGCCCATGCGTTTGCATTCGCCTACGAAGACCGAGATTTTCTCGGTATTATTGATCTCATTGCTGAGCAGACCGGCCATGAATTCAACCGGGTAATGCGCTTTCAAATAAGCGGTGTGATAACTGATCAAGCCGTAGGCCGCGCTGTGGCTCTTGTTAAATCCGTAGCCAGCGAATTTTTCAAGTAAATCGAAGATCGCATTTGCTTTTTTTTCCGGGATTTTGTTGGTGCGCGCACAGCCCTCGATGAAATTTTTTCTCTCCTTCGCCATCTTCTCCTTATCCTTTTTGCCCATGGCGCGCCGGAGAAGGTCGCCTTGCGCGAGTGAGTAGCCGGCGAGTCTGCTTGCCGCGGCCATGACCTGCTCCTGGTAAATCATGACGCCGTAAGTTTCGGCGCAGATTTCCTGGAGCAGTGGGTGTTCGTACCTGATCTTCATCAGGCCTCTTTTACGCTTGATGTAATCGCCGATCAGATCCATCGGCCCTGGTCGATAAAGCGCGATCAACGCGATGATGTCGTCGATTTTCCGCACATCGAACTGCTTTGCCGTGCTGGTCATGCCTCCGGATTCCATTTGGAAGAGGCCGATCGTTTCTCCGCGGTTGTAGAGCGCAAATGAATCCTCATCGTTGAGTGAAATACTCTTCAGCGAAAATTCCGGCTCCCGTTTGTGGATCAACGCCAGCGTGTCCTCGATCACGGTCAGGGTCTTTAACCCGAGGAAATCCATCTTCAGCAGCCCGAGGTCGTTCAGCGGTCCCATCGGATATTGGCTGATGACATCGTTGCCCTTCACATCGCGGCAAAGCGGGATGTAGTCGGTGAGATCGCGATCGGCAATAACGACACCAGCCGCGTGCACACCGGCGTTGCGCGATAAGCCTTCGAGAATTTTTCCGTACTCAAACAGTTGCTTCGTTTGCGGCTCGGTGGCTATGGCCCGTTTCAGTTCCACGTTTTTTTCCGCAGCCGAGTCGAGGGTGATGTTCAACTCGTTCGGAATCATCTTTGCGATGCGATCGGCGTCGCGATAGCTCAGTCCCATCACGCGGCCAACATCGCGCACTACGCTCTTTGCTTTCAATTTGCCGAAGGTAATGATCTGGGCGACGCGACGTTCGCCATATTTCTGCCGCACGTATTCGAGCACTTCGCCGCGACGCGCCTCGCAGAAATCGACATCAATATCCGGCGGAGAGATGCGATCCGGATTCAAGAAACGTTCAAAAATCAATCCGTATTGCAGCGGATCGATGTCGGTAATGCCAAGAACGTATGCAACGAGTGAACCCGCAGCCGACCCACGGCCCGGGCCGACCGGAATGCCGCGCTGTTTGGCGAAGTGGATGAAATCCCAAACGATCAGTATGTAGCTGATGAATCCGGTCTTCTCGAGGACCCCAAGTTCATAGTCGAGACGTTGTTGCGGTTGACTATCGGTCTTCGCTCGGTCGCCGTAACGCTGCTCCAAACCTTTCGCGCAAAGATCGCGCAGGTACGCTTCGCGTGAGATCCCCGCTGGGACCGGATACTCGGGATACTTCGATTTTCCGAGTTCAATCTCCAAATTGCAGCCCTCGGCGATTTTTAAAGTATTCGCGATCGCTTCGGGGAAATCGCGAAAGATTTCGCGCATCTCCTCTGGCGATTTGAAATAAAGTTCCGGCTTGTAACGCATCCGGTTTTCGTCCTGCACCATTTTTCCGGTGCCGATGCAAAGCATCACATCGTGTGCGTCGTGATCGCTCCGTCGCAAGAAATGCACATCGTTTGCGGCGACGAGTCCGACCCCCAAGTCCTTTGCGATTTTTGGCAAAACGCAATTGCATTGCCGCTGCTCTTCCATCCCGTGGTCGTGCATCTCCATGAAGAAATTTTCCGCTCCGAGAATGTCGCGATACTCAGCCGCGCTTTGTTTGGCAACGTCGATCTTGTTCGCTTGGATCGCGCAGTTCACTTCGCTCGCCAGACAACCACTGAGTCCGATCAATCCCGCCGAATGCTGTGCGAGAAGTTCCTTATCGATCCGCGGCCGGTAATGAAATCCATCGAGATGAGCGGTCGAGATCAGTTTAATCAGATTGTGATAACCGGTTACGTCGCGCGCGAGCAACGTGAAGTGATAGGCCGACTCGCGCATCGAGCTCGACCGATCTTTATGCGAACGCGGCGCGATGTACGCTTCGCAGCCGACGATCGGCTTGACGCCGGCGCGTTGTGCTTCCTGATAAAATTCGATCGCGCCGTAAAGATTGCCGTGATCGGTCATCGCGACTGCGGGCATCTTCAATTCGACCGCTTTTTTCATCAGCTCTTTTATTCGAATAGCGCCATCGAGCAGCGAATACTCGGTGTGGAGATGCAGGTGAACGAAAGAGTCGCGAGGCATTCGCGTTCACTATAAACTTGCCGATTGCGGCAGCAAGGCGAAGCCGTTGAAACCTGAACAGTTGGAGAGCGCCACGGAATAAGAGACCGCGTTAACCCTTCATCGCATCAAGGCTTAACGGGCCGAAAAACGATGCTTGCATCGTTCGCTCGGCGTTGTTATGAGAGCGCGTGCCGCGCTCAGCTTTCAATTGCAAAGCACGATGCGACGCCGAGTTTACACCGACATGAAAAAACTGGAAGCGATCATCAAACCTTTTAAACTCGAAGAGGTCAAAGAGGCACTCGCCGAATTGGGAATTGAAGGGATGACCGTCACGGAAGTGAAAGGGTTCGGCCGGCAGAAAGGCCACACCGAGATCTATCGCGGAAGCGAATATACCGTGGATTTTCTCCCCAAAGTGAAAGTGGAAGTCGTGCTCGCCGACGACCTGGTCGAAAAAGCGGTCAGCGAAGTCGTCCGCGCCGCTAAGACCGGCAAGATCGGCGACGGGAAAGTTTTCGTTCTTCCAGTGGAACACGCGGTTCGTATCCGCACGGAAGAGATCGGCGAAAAAGCGGTGTGAGGCGCGCCGCTCGATCTCCTAAAATTGCGAACAAACGATTCGTCCCTGGGGCGAGTTGCATCTCAAACGACATTTAGTGATCTAGTGGATTAGCGATTTAGCCATTCAATTTCTTCAACCTCTCAACCATCAACACAATTAACCTCCGCACCCAATGGCCAAAGAAAAAACTCCATCCGACGTTAGCAAAATGATCAAAGACCACGAGGTAAAACTCGTGGACTTCAAATTCACCGATCTGCCCGGGACGTGGCAGCATTTCACCACGACGCTCACCGAATACAACGACGATATTTTTACGGAAGGACTCGGCTTCGACGGCTCGAGTATTCGTGGTTGGAAGGTCATTAATGCCTCCGACATGCTTGTGATTCCCGATCCCTCCACGGCCTGGATCGACATCTTCAATGCCGAGCCGACGCTGAGTTTGATTTGCACGATTGTCGATC
>QHMQ01000006.1 GCA_003217835.1 Verrucomicrobiota bacterium | reverse complement strand
TCGAATCAATAACATAAGAAAGGATCATCTGAGATGCGTTTAACGAATAGAATCAAACAAGCCGGTGCGACCGGATACATCTTGCTTTGGCTTCTCGGAATTCCGATTCCGATTTTGCTCCTGATCTTTCTGCTGCGAGGCTGCACCTAAAGATTTTGGGAGCGAGCCCGCTTCATCGAAAACTCCGGTGCGAGCAAAACCAACGATATTAAATCCACACATATGAAACTAGAAACACTCAAAGACCTTTACATTCACGAACTCAAAGACCTCTACAGCGCGGAGAAGCAGATTATAAAAGCCCTGCCGAAAATGGTTAAAGCCGCTACTAGCAAACAGCTTGCGGCTGGGTTCCAGGAACATTTCGAGCAAACGAAGGAACACGCGGCGCGTCTCGAAAAGATTTTGACGAGCCACGATGAGTCAACCCGCGGTCCGAAATGTGAGGGCATGGAAGGTGTGATTAAAGAGGGAGACGAGATGATCGAAGAAGATGCTGAAGACGAAGTGCGCGATGCCGGGCTAATTGCTGCGGCGCAGCGCGTTGAGCACTATGAGATGGCCGGTTACGGCTGCGCTCGGACATACGCCGAGTTATTGGGGGATCGGGATAGTGCGCAGTTACTTCAGACTACCTTGACCGAAGAATCAGATACAGACAAAAAGTTAACCAAATTGGCCAAATCCGTGATCAACGTCGCGGCTAAATAAATAAAACCGGTGGGTACCGGTTGCGATCAATAATACCGACACTCCACAAACTTCAAACTAAAGAAATCTATGGCTGACGAAAACCAAATGGATCAAAGCTCTGCGGTTTCGCCGCAGGCGGGAGAAAAAGCAGAGCGTGGCGTGACGCACGCCCGCGAAGCGGTGGAAGATCTCCGCTCGGCCGCGGGCGCAATGGTCGATGAATATCGGGGCCGCGTGGAAGAGGTATGGGATGATGCGCTCCATCGCGTCCGCAGTTTTCAGGACGACAGCAAGCAATACGTCCGCGAGAACCCGACGAAGGCGGTCTTGACCGCGCTCGGGGTCGGTTTCGTGCTCGGCTTAATTTTCCGTCGTTAAGGGGCCGATCGATGGCAGGCCGCCGGAGTGCGGCTCCGCAGCTTCTTGACCGACACTGATAAGCGTTCCTTCCGGCTTGCGCGCGGCGGGAATACAATATTATGGCAATGAAAACGCAGAAGGAAAAACTTAAGAAACAGGAAGAATCGCGAGATTTCTTTTGCGTAGTGAGCGATGCTTTTCGGATTTTTGCACGGCGCTCGTCAATGGTGCTCGGGAGCGCTTGGGCTTTTGCCGGCGCGATTCTCATCATCGTCGTTTGGGGACTAACCGGCCCCGCGTTTCATTATTCGGATACCTGGCAGCTCATTATTAATACCGGAACGACAATTGTTACTTTCCTGATGGTCTTTCTCATTCAGAATACGCAGAACCGCGATGCCAAAGCGGCTCATTTGAAACTCGACGAAGTAATCCGAGCGTTGAAAGGGGCTCGAAATGAACTTGTCGATCTGGAAAAACTTTCCGACGAAGATCTCACCAGCCTCGAGAAACAGTTCGAGCGCGTTCGCAAAAAAGCAGAGCGAGACGGAAACAATCCTGGCCGCATTGAGTCGAGCGACCGCGCTGAACGCGCGTCCGGGGGCCAAGACATTTAGGCGCGCCACCAAACTTTGCCAGCGACGCACACGTGATTTGTGCCTAACGCGATCCGTTTATCAGAATTGATCGGACGTAGCCGACAATTTGATATGCTGGGCACAGTAGCCAGAAAAGCTCTCGCAGCTGAATCCCAATTTCGTTACGGCTGTCTGGGGTTTGTCATACGAAATACTTTTGCAGCAAAATCAAATCATTAAGGGGTTCCACCATGCCTAGCAATCCAGATGCGCAAAAAAAAGAACCTTCGCAGTTGTCCGAAAACATCGAAATCCCGGCTATCCCGAAACAGACCGCTGGTGCTGTCGCCGGAGCCGCGATTGGTAGCATAGCAGGGCCGATCGGCGCGGTTGTCGGCGGAGTGGTGGGCGCTGTTGCCGGAAAAGCTGCCGAGAAGCGACGCCCGATTGCTCCGGCAGCAAGGCGGGCCGTCCGGAGCGCCGTGAAAAGCTCCAAAGCGATCTCGAAAGCACCCCGCAGACGACGCCCGGCCAGAAAATCCGTTGCCAAATCGCGCAAAACCGGCACGCGTTCCCGCGCCAAGGCGAAAAAGAGAGTATCACGTCGATCGACGACAACAAAATCACGCAAAGCGGCGGGAACTTCGCGAAAATCGACATCGTCGCGGGCTACTAGGAAACGCTCTGGCGGTCGCAGAAAACGGCATTAGCCGCTCGATTAAGAAAAAGCCGATTAGCAGGTCAAATCCCTCGCCTTCGACCTTTGTCTCGCGTGCCTGATTTCGTCGTTGATCTCGGCTGACCGCGCTCCATCGTCGCTTAAATCTACAGTGTCCCAATTCTTTCGGCCGCTGTTTGACTTGGGGCGATCACGGCCTCTTTCCCATGGGCCATTTTGGAAAAGAAAACGCTCTACGGCCAGCGCTGAAGCAATGAGGACGTGCGTCCATCAGAGCCCCCGTCTGCCTTGGATCAGGTTAATGATCAGCACAACAACGGCAATCACGAGCAGAAGATGGATGAGAGCGCGACCAAAGTGGCCGATGAAGCCGAGGAGCCAGAGCACGACTAGAATGACAATTACAGTCCAGAGCATAGGTAGCCTTTCAGTTGAGTTGGTTTACGCCCCCTATTGCGACAGGGCTTCGTGACCCGATCAAGCAAAAACTTGACTGTCGACGGAGCGGCGATCCGCGCGTCGAGAAAATCGTCGGTAGAGTATAGGATTTTGTCTGATTAGCCAATCATCCGCCGCCCCGATTGTGTGTTTTCATCAATCAAACCAGCCTCATTTACACACCAATTAGTAAACTCGTTAAGTAGAATAAAGAAAGGGAACTTATGCAAACACAACCCAATCCGAACGAACCGATCAAACCTACGACTGCCGGACAGCAAGGCGGCCAACAGGAGGGCGGCCAACAGGGCGATCTCGAAAAACAGGAGCGCGAAAAACAGGAGCGCGAAAAACAGGAGCGTGAAAGACAGGAACGCGAAAGACAAGGCGGTGGTCAGTAACAACGCGGCGGTCAGCAAAGCGGCGGACGATAAGCCTTGTGCCTTGGATTAACGAGCGGCGGGAGGCGACTCCCGCCGCTTTTTTTTTGTGCGCGCATCGCCGCCGAGGTTCGGCGGTCCACTCCCATAAGCTTTTGCTGAATCGGCAGAGAGTCAGACGAAGCTTTACCATATGGGAACCGCAGTCATGCCCGATCCATCCTGCCTGTTACGCGCCGTGGCGGTTACCACCAGCGGGGCGTGGCGCGATTCGCTTTCATTTCCCAAAACGCGCAGGCGAATTTTGGGCAAAGGAATTAGCTAGGATTTTGACCGATACACCAATCTGCCCTTCGCCTGATTGTGCGACAATTGGTAGAACAGCATGTTTTTGGGATGGCGCTCGTCTCTCCTATCAAATTATCAGATGAAGACAAACTGAAGATCTTGCAACGACTCGATCAATTCCGGCAGTGGCATTCCCTGGATGAGAAACGTTATTGCCTTGTTTGCAGCAAAATTATTACGGGCCGGCAAATACAGGTAATCGGAGGCACACGTGGAAACGGGCCGCTGCGGATCATTTGCCCGACTAACCATTGCCATTCAATTCCGATGGATTGGGTGCGACCAACCGATGAAGTTTTGGCCAAGATGGCGACGGCGGCGGCTAAGCGATCCAGTCCCGCGGCCCCGGCTGTGATTTTTCATCGACGAAAATAACCCGAAGGTTTGCATAGCTCGCCAGAAAAACTGCGCAGTTAGGATTTTCACCTATCAGACAATCATCCGCTGCCCCGATTGTGGAGTTCAATTATTCGGGCACGCTGCCTTTCATCGCACAATGAGCGCTCACCCGGAATCTGAAGATCGATTGTCAATCTTATGTGCCAAGGACCAGTTCAGAATCTGGAAATCGCTCGAGGATCAGCGTGTTTGCATTCTTTGCGAGAAAAAATTCAATGGCCACGAGGTGGAAATAACCCGGTCTGGCGAGGGCAATTACGAGCTTCACTGTCCTACGAAGGAATGTAATTCAGGCCCACATCAGTGGGTCTATCCAGGCACTCCACTGATCTCCGACATCATCGAGCCGGACTGGTGGAGTGCCATCGGCAACGAACGCGGCCGGCCACCAACCGAGCCGCCGCCACCGCCAAAAGTCAGTCAGCTATGATTGGGTCTGTTCTTGATCAGCCGGGAGTATCCTCGGCGCCGGATGAGGCACTTATGAAAGACATTTCGCGCCAGCGCCACGCCGCGCTTACCGAGCTGTACGGGCGACACGGGCAAACGCTCAAGGCAATGATCGACAGCGTCGTTCACGAAGAAGCGGAGGCGGGCGACGTCTTACAGGAGACTCTTCTCCAGATTTGGAATGAGGCAGATCACTATTCACCGAAGGTAGGCAAGCCGCTCGGCTGGATAATAACGATTGCACGGCGCCGCGCCATTGACCGATTGCGCAGACGGCAGGCCTATTGCCGCGCGCGGGAGCGTTATGGAAAACAGCTGGAGCAACGGCCACGAAATCCACGTTGCGAGGTGTTCGATCCTTTTGTGCGCAGAGATCTGCGGCAATTTCTCGAAAAGTGCATGCGAACGCTGCCCCGATTTCAACGGGAGGCGGTCGAGCTTGCGTTCTTCAAGGGATTGAGTCACAGCGAAATTGCGACCGCGACTCATGCGCCTCTTGGGACCGTAAAAACGCGTCTGGAATTAGGCCTGCAAAAATTGACCCACGCGATCAGACCGCTGCGTCATAAAATCTGATCGGTGACGATTTTCTGGGGGAATCCACTGGAGGAAATAAATTTTAGGGCGCCGCGGCTCCGGTGAATGGCCTGGGCGAAGCCGGAGCCTCGGCGAGGGCTTTTAAATCGATTAGAAAGTTACGCCTTTAAAGCATTTAGCGAACCATCCTTCTCAACTTTCGCGTTCAACGATTCAGCCGTTCGACGCTTCAACTCTTTGAACCGTTTCGTTATCGTGGTATGCTCAGTGAATGCAAACGCCTGAAATTACCGCCTACCTGAAGACTTATTGCGGCTGGAGCGCCGGTGTCCGTGCTGTGCTCACAAAATACAATCTTCATTATATAGAGAAGGATATCATCCAGAATCCGGCGTTTCGCTGGGAGATGGAAACCAAGAGTGGGCAGCCACTTTCGCCTTGTGTTGAAATTAATGGGGAAATGCTCCCAGATGTCAGCGGCGAGGAAGTCGAGAAATATTTGATCGACAATAAGATTGTTCAGGCAAGTGATGCCGCGACGGAAGTTCCAACGAACGCTGCGTGCCCGACCGAGCAACACGAAAGCGAAGTAAAGCTGCGCTTCTAGTGCGTTGGAGCTTTGAAGAGTTGAACGTTACAGGCGATTCGCCTTTCCAACGTTTCGACGCTTTGACTCTTCAACAATGAAACTCTTTGCTCGCACGCGCACTCGAGCTGCGAAAAAACGCGGCCGCAGCCGCCTTTTTCGATACGGATGGAAGATAACGCTTCTCGCCCTCATCGTGGCGGGCAGTGTTGCCATTTTTCTATTTTACACCGGATGGGCTGCCACATTCGAAATGAAGAAGGTCGGCGAAATGCCGGAGCGCAATACCGTTTTGGATGTTGACGGAAAAATTTACAGTCGTCTCGCTGGCGCAAACCGGTTGAAGGTTTCACTCAGCGAGGTCTCACCCTTCTTTGTCACTGCCGTACTGACGCGTGAGGACGCTCGCTTCTATCAACATGGCGGCATCGATTGGCGCGGAATTCTGCGGGCGCTTGCTCGTGATATTCTAAGCCGCTCGGCCAAAGAAGGCGCCAGTAGCATTACCCAGCAGCTCGCACGAAACAGCCTTCCGCTGGGAGGCCGCACCGTTAGTCGAAAATTACTCGAAGCGATGGTCGCCCTACGTATCGAGCGTGAATTCACCAAGCAGCAGATTCTGGAGCTATACATTAATCGCATCTATTTCGGTACTGGCTGTTACGGAGTTGAAACAGCATCGCAAGCTTATTTCGGTAAGAGTGCATCCAAGCTAAATCTTCCCGAAGCCGCGCTTCTTGCCGGATTGATTCGAAGTCCTAATCGTTTTTCTCCGCTAAAGAATCCGGAAGGCGCCGTCGCGCAACGCAATGCCGTCCTGGATCGCATGGTTCAATTGAAAAAACTTTCGCCGGAGCAAGCCGAACAGGCGAAGATGGCGAAAATCACACCGCATCCCAGACGTTTGTCCTTCATCCAGGAAAATTATGCGATGGACGCGGTGCAGCGCGATTTGAACCTCCTGCTAACGCAGGACCAGATCGATAACGGCGGGCTTTTTATCTACACAACGCTCGATCCGGCCGTGCAAAATGCCGCGCAGCAGGCGCTCGAGACTCAACTCACAAAAATCGAGCACCAGTCCAACTTCCATCATCCGCTGAGGGCAAATTATCAGCCACCGGAAACCGGCGATGATTCAGCCATGCCGTATCTCCAGGGTGCGGTCGTGACGATTGACAACGCCAGCGGTGGCATTCGCGCGCTTGTCGGAGGTCGCGATTATTCGCAAAGTAAATTCAATCGCGCGCTCGCTCCTACAAACCGACAGATTGGTTCTGCTTTCAAACCGTTCGTTTACACGCTTGCTTTCAGTCACGGGCTTTTGCCGGGCGCTGCCATCAGTGATGGCCCGATACAACCTGGAGAAATTGAAGGCGCCGGAAATTGGTCTCCAGGAAATTCTGACGGAACTTACGGCGGCGTCCAGCCGTGCTCATACGGTCTCATCCATTCACGCAACACCATGAGCGTTCGCGTGGGTCAATTCGCCGGGCTTGACTCCGTGCAGAAAGTTGCGACCACGCTCGGTCTTGCCCAAAATGTTTCGCGCGGACCCGCGATTTACATTGGCTCGTTCGAGACGAATCTGAAAGACCTTACCACCGCTTACTCGGTTTTTCCGAATTCCGGGGTGCGCAAGCAGGCTTACATCATCGAACGCATCGATAATCAACAGCATCAGCCGATTTACCGGGCAGCACATATTTCCGCGCCGGCGCTCGACCCGAGCGCGGCATGGATGACCTCGCAATTAATGGAAGACGTTTTAACCCGCGGGACTGCTGCGAGCGCGAGATCATTAGGCTTCAGTTTGCCGGCGGCTGGCAAAACCGGCACGACCAATGATTACAAGGACGCGTGGTTTCTCGGTTACACCAGTACGCTCACGTGCGGCGTTTGGGTTGGCTTCGATCAACCGGCAACGATTATTCCGCATGGCTACGGTGCCGCGCTGGCACTGCCGATCTGGACACAAGTGATGAACAAGGCGGCAGAGCGTTATCCGGCGCAGGAATTGCAACCGACGATGCCGATCCAGCGTGCCACGGTCTGTTCCATCTCGAATCAGCTTGCCACCACTGGCTGCCAGGCCGTCGGGACCGCTTACGATATTGATTTGCCCGCCGACAAAGTGCCGACCGTCGCCTGTGAAGTGCATGGCGGCCAACAAATGCCGCTTGTTCAACAGTTGCAGGGTCTTCCCCAAAAAGCGGCGACCCTCCCAAACCGTTTCTTTAGATCATTCCGGAAACTTTTCGGCGGAAGGTGACGAAGTAATTTCTCGCACTAAAGCCGACAGTGTTTCCAAGAATTGCAGTCTTTCGGCCATAGAATAGGCCCGGCGTCCCGACTGCGCGGACTGACATGACCAAAGAGCGATACAACGAGATGCGGCGTTTCGGCGGCGGCTCTCACCCACCGGGACTCTCTCGAGCCGACGAAAGTAGGCTCTAGAGGAGCCTCATAATGCCGGGAAAAACCGCAGGATTCTTAAGGAACCCTGCAGCTTTGAGTTTGCGAACTATTTCGCTTAGTCTCCAACAATCACGCGTTCCACGGCCCGAGTGTTGCCCGTGCCCGTGTAATAAACGCGCACACGCTGACCCGGTGTGAGCGCTGCTGTGACGACATGCCCGGCGCCGTCCACGATTCGCGTGGTCGTGCCCAGGACGAAGCTGGCCGGTCCTAGGTTGCTCTGGACCACAATCGTTTTGCCGGGCGTGTAGGTACTTACCGTGCCGGCAGTGTAGGTTGTGGTTGTTTCTGTTGCCGTTGTTGGTTGTGTACCAGTTGCCGTTTGCTTTGTGGTCGTCGTACCCGTCTGCGCAAACCCCAGCGGCGCGATTAGGGCGCAAGCGAGAGCGACAATTGTTTTCTTCACTATAATACCTCCCTGTTTATGTTAATGGTTCTCCCCCCAACTTCGTAGCTCGGGGACGTTACGGATGCTCCAAGGGTGATGAGCAAACCTACGCCACAAATGACCGTCAACTCGGATTCAAAATGCGAATCTTACCGGTGCGAAAGCTGGCGTGGTTATGCGTGTAATTGATTGCCTGATTTTTCTCTAGAAAGACAGGCTCGAGCCCGGCGCGCTTCGAAAACTTTCCAGCCGTTGCAATGCGGTCTTATTTCGATCAGTTCATTGCGCATTCTCAGCGTCGCTTTGGCCCGCCGTCACCGGGGATTGCCAGCCGGACTGACCTAAGGACGAAATCGTCCCCAGCTTCGCACCGGCGTTTAGCTTTTTCGAAAGAGCCGCGAAATAACAAATAGAAAGAACCGGCGAAGCCTTTAGTTTTCTCTGCTTATGCAATCACAGCGGCGGCGTAAGGCAGCCCATGCGGGGAAGAGATTTAAAGTTTGGAAGCCGGGGGCACAAGCTGCGGTGATCGTTGCTGCGGTTGCTTTGGTTTACCTGCCTGCGCTCCACGCAGGTTTTGTTTGGGACGACGAGCAACTCGTAACCGGCAACCCGCTGTTAAGAAATTTTGCCGGCCTGGTGGAAATTTGGTCGGGCGGAAGAACTGCGGATTACTTTCCGATTACCAATACGGTGTTTTGGATCGAGCACCATCTTTTTTGCGACAACGCGGCTGGTTATCATGCCGTCAACATTCTTCTCCAAGGGGCCGATGCGGTGCTTGTTTGGCTGGTTTTGCGGCGGTTGAAAGTGCCGGGCGCGTGGCTGGCCGGTCTAATCTTCGGGATCCATCCCGTGCACGCGGAATCGGTGGCGTGGATTTCCGAACTAAAAAACGTCCTGTCGATGTTCTTTGTCTTAGTGTCGATCTTTTTTTTCCTTGCAACCGAGGAGAAGCGTTTGCCCGGTGCATTCACTGAATACATCGCGTCCCTGGTTTTCTTTTTGTTAGCGCTCCTCTCAAAGACACAGGCCGTGTTTTTGCCCGTTGTGCTGCTGCTTTGCGCATGGTGGCGCGGACGGCTTTCCGAAACCGCGAAGAGCATGAGCTTCCGTCGCGAAGTGATTCGAACATTTCCGTTCTTTCTGATTGCGGCCGTTTTTAGTCTGGTCACAATTTGGTTTCAAAATCGCGGCATCGGCGATGAAGAGATCGTTATTGGGTCGCTCATTCGGCGGTTGGCCAACGCCGGCATGGCAGTTTGGTGGTATGCCGGCAAAGTCTTCGTCCCCGTCCGATTGATGTCGATCTATCCGAAATGGCGATTCGATTTTCCTCAGCTGTTGGAATGGCTTCCTTTAATTGCACTGCTCAGCCTGCTCGCCATCTTCTGGTTGTGGCGGAATCGGGGAACGCGCGGCGCGTTTTTTGCCCTGGCCTGTTTCGTCGTCGCGCTCTTGCCCACGCTCGGATTCGTCCGCATGGCTTATCTGCGCAGCGGCACGCTCGTTGCGGATCATCACCAATATTTTGCCGATGTTTCCTTGATCGCCTTCTTCAGCGCGGGTGTCGCATCTGTGTGGG
>QHMQ01000208.1:1778-3368 GCA_003217835.1 Verrucomicrobiota bacterium | reverse complement strand
TAATCGCGTTCATTGTCAGGCAATGCCGAACAGGAGGAGCTGCAAATTATCAGACCGCTACGGTGACGCGCGGTCCAATCACCCAGGCGGTTACCGCGACGGGAACGCTTAATCCGGTGGTTAACGTGCAGGTGGGCAGTCAGGTTTCGGGGAACATCGCGAAATTATTCGCAGATTTTAATTCGCAGGTGAAAGCGGGACAGGTCGTAGCGCAGATCGATCCAGCAATATTTCAAGCCACAGTCACTCAAGCAGAGGGCGATGTGGCCAGCGCGAAGGCTGCGCTTGAACTTGCCAAAGTTACGGCATCGCGCACGCAGGAGTTGTTCGCCCGGAAAACGTCCTCGCAAGCCGACGTCGATCAAGCGATGGCAACCCTCCATCAAGCCGAAGCCAATGTGAAGATCAAGCAAGGTGCTCTTGATAAAGCAAAGGCTGATCTCGACCATTGTACGATCACATCGCCTATCGATGGAGTGGTGATTTCGCGGAGCGTCGATGTTGGCCAAACGGTTGCAGCAAGTTTACAGGCGCCAGTCATCTTCGCGATTGCGAATGATTTAACAAAAATGCAGATCGATTCGAATGTGGCGGAAGCCGACGTCGGCGTCGTAAAAATCGATCAGAACGTCGATTTTACAGTGGACGCTTTTCCAATGCAGACGTTTCACGGAAAGGTTGTCCAGGTGCGCAACGCGCCAATCACTGTGCAAAACGTCGTGACCTACGACACCGTCATCGGGGTGAGCAATCCGGACTTGAAATTGAAACCGGGAATGACGGCGAACGTTTCAATCGTCGTCGCGCATCGGGATGACGTCTTGCAGATCAAAAATGCGGCGCTGCGCTATCGCCCGCCGGATGCCACGCCGATTGAGACGAGACGAACGAGTGCGACCCGCGGAGGACGGCCTGGTGGCGGACGGAGCAGCGCGCAAGAAGGGCGCGCTGACCGAACCGTTTATGTGTTGCCAGGTGGCACCAGCCGTCCGCAGCCGGCGCAGATTAAAACTGGGATCAGCGACGGGATTATGACCGAAGTGCTCGATGGCCTGAAAGAAGGCGATCGCGTTGTGACCGCGGAGCTGACCTCGACAGCGGCTGCGCCATCGCCTCCCGCAAATCCCTTCGGTAGCGGACCGCGACGATTTTAATTTTGGGATGGAAACACCCGCTTCGGAAAAATCGACAGGAACGAACGACGAAGTGGTCCGGCTAATCGATGTCCACAAGACATATCGCGCTGGCGAAATGGAAGTGCACGCCGTGCGCGGCGTTTCTCTTGAGATTGGGCGTGGCGAATTCGTGGCGCTGATGGGTGCGAGCGGGTCCGGGAAATCCACGCTGATGAATCTTCTCGGTTGTCTCGATCGGCCTACTTCGGGTCGTTACCTTCTGGACGGTGCCGATGTTTCCGGCCTTGATCGCGACCGACTCGCCGATATTCGCAATCGCAAAATCGGTTTCATCTTCCAGAGCTTTAATCTCCTGCCCCGCACATCGGCGCGCGAGAACGTCGAGTTGCCGTTGCTTTACAGCGCACAGCACTTAACAAGTGCGCAGCTTCGCGAAAAGGCTGATCGCGTCCTT
>QHMQ01000208.1:0-1598 GCA_003217835.1 Verrucomicrobiota bacterium | reverse complement strand
AGGACATTGCTGCTTATGCGCGGCGGAATGTGGTTATGCGCGATGGAATTTTGCTTAGCGACAAAGTCGTCACGCAACGAGCTCTTGCCGAAGCTGAATTGGATAAACCAGAAACGTCGACAAACGACCCGGACGAGTAGGCCAGTAATGATCGATTCGACCTTTAACGGTTTAGTGTTTCAACAAACACGATGAGAGTAGGATCGACATTTAACGTTGCGTTTCGCGCATTGCGCCGAAACAAACTGCGTTCGGTGCTGACCGCGCTGGGCATCATTATCGGCGTCGGCGCGGTGATTGCGATGGTCGGAATCGGAAATGGCGCGAAGGCGCAAGTGGAGGCGCAGATCGCCAGCCTCGGCCAAAATGTGATTCTGATATTTTCGGGGAGCACCACCTCGAGCGGCATTCGTACGGGTTGGGGAGGCGCGGGTACTTTGAAGATTGAAGATGCGGAAGCAATTCGGCGCGAAGTGCCGGGTGTTGTAGGGGTCAGCGAGGAAGTTGTTTCAACCACGCAGGTGGCTGCCGGAAACCAAAATTGGTTTACCCGAATTTATGGTGAGTCGGCGGATTATTTTGATATTCGGCAGTGGCCGCTGGCGGATGGCGCGCCATTTACACCGCAAGATGTGCGCAGCGCGAACAAAGTGTGCGTCGTCGGCCGAACAACTGCGACGCAGATTTACGGCAACGAAGACCCGGTTGGCCAGATTCTGCGAGTCAAGGAGGTCCCGTTCACGATCACCGGCGTGCTGACGCCCAAGGGATTGAGCACCCAGGGTGTGGACCAGGACGACATCGTGATCATGCCGTATACGAGCGCGATGAAGCGCGTGATTGGCGGCAACAATTTGCGCAACATCAACGTGCAAATCGGCGACGCGGGACAGCTCGAAGCAGCCCAGCAACAAATTATCTCACTGCTTCGACAACGGCATAATATCCGGCCCGGCCGCGACGACGATTTCACGGTGCGCAACCAACAGGAAATCGCAGAAGCCGCCACGGCGACCTCGCGCGTCATGACGCTTTTGCTGGGCGCAATTGCCGGCGTCTCGCTCGTAGTCGGCGGCATTGGCATCATGAACATCATGCTCGTGAGCGTGACCGAGCGAACGCGCGAGATCGGAGTGCGCATGGCGGTAGGAGCACGCGGCGACGACATCCTCACGCAATTTTTGATCGAAGCGGTGACGCTCAGTTCTGTCGGGGGCGTGATTGGGATCGTCTGCGGCATTGGTGCATCAAGAATTTTGTCGGCTTATGCACATTGGCCGACCCTGATCTCGCTTAGCTCGATCCTGATTGCGTTTTTGTTCAGCGCCGCGGTGGGAGTGTTTTTTGGATTTTATCCTGCGCGCCAGGCCGCCCGGCTCGACCCGATCGAAGCCTTGCGCTACGAATAATTGGTAAGGACGCACCGCCGGCGCGTCCGTCGATTCTTGTTTGAAATGACAGAATACACTCGTTTCGAAAGACTGGTCGCAGAGGCGAAAAAGAACATCACGGAAATTTTACCGCAAGATGCGGCAGCGAAATCGCAAAGCGGCGAGGCAGTTATTGTCGATGTCCGGGAGAAAGATGAATGGGACGAA
>QHMQ01000207.1 GCA_003217835.1 Verrucomicrobiota bacterium | reverse complement strand
GGCCAAGCACTAGGCGGCCCGGAAGGGCAGCACTTTCTTCTTCTTGACGACTGAGATCTCCCTCTTCTCCGGTGGCAGAAAGTTTTCCATCACCCAAGCCGTCGCCCGTCCGGTCAGCTCGGCGCCGCTATGGAGGCCGAGCCTGCGCTTGATGTTTTCACGATGGCTCTCAATCGTCTTCGCGCTCAGATTCAAGGCTTCGGCAATCTTCCTTGTGCCAAGTCCCGAACCGAGCAACTGGAAAACATGCATCTCCCGATCTGACAGGATTTCGATGTCGGCGACGTTCTCTTGAGGGTAGTTTTGCCGCGGTGTTTCGAGCGATCTTTGAAAGGCATCCAGGGCGATCTTTCGGCTCACATATATCCCGCCACACAGAATAGCGCGGATGGCGATGAGCAGCTCTTCGTTCGCTGCCTCTTTCATCAAGTAACCGTTAGCCCCGGCACGCAGAGCTCGTTCGGCAAAAATCATTTCCTCAAACTGGGAAAAGACCAGGATCCGCAGTTCGGGGTATTGCGCCCTAAGCGCCTTAATAAATTCCAAGGTGTCGCCAGTGCCCAGCCGCAAACCAAGCAAGACCAGGTCAGGCTTGCATCCAGTGAGCGCCGTTCGCAAAGAAGGGATGCTGTCGGCGCTGCCACAGACGGCCATGTCGATCTGGCCGTTAATAAAATCCATGACTCCGTGCCGAAAAAGTGGATGCTCGTCCACGACTAGGATTCGCGTTTCTGCGCCGTGTCTTCGTGGATCGATCATGAGCGTTGAGTGTGCTTTCGGGTGTTGACGACCAATGTCTTGTTATCAGCATCCGTGCCAAGTTTCACAAGTCCCGGGCGAAGTAAAAACGGCCATTGCATTTGTTCTTAAACGAGAGGCAATTATGGAGCGTGTTTTTTACCAAAACAGATATTTGCTACTACGACGGATCGCAACGGGTGGATTCATTCTAAGGCCACGCCGGCTTATTTTTAGACCAATCATGGTTTAATTTCGTGCGGGCCCCGGGACGGATATTGAGCGGGCGTCGAGCACGTCGCGTTCTCGCTCCAGCAGCGCTGATGGGATTTAATCAGGAAGCCAGGGCGATTTCTCGACTGTTTTTCTTGGTTTCCTGGTTTCCAGATTTGGTGTTCTTTTCCTGCGTTCCTGCTTTCATTCGCGAAACTCCCGCTTCGCTCTCCGCTGCCTCGCGAGTTTGCCGTGCATCTCGCTCGTCCCACTCACTCGATTCCTCATTCGTTTTCGTCGGTTGTTTGCAAATCTGCGAACATCTGTCTCAATCTGTGACTGATCTCAGCTCCTTCCCCGTCTATGAACTTTTCCATTCCAATCTTTAGCGTCCTGATCGGTGTGGTGGTCTTGTTTTTTGGACGCAAGCTGTTCTGGCTGTGCGTGGCCGCGATCGGCTTTGCCGCAGGAGTGGAGCTCGCGCCGCGTCTGGTCCAGGAACCATCCGTCCTCCTGTCGCTGACAATTGCGCTCCTCTTAGGAATTATCGGCGCGTTGCTCGCGCTGTTTTTACAAAAAATTGCCATCGCAGTGCTTGGTTTTCTCGCGGGCGGCAAGTTGGCAGGCGCGATCGCTGCGGCATTTTTCGTGCACTATGCACAGCACTCGACAATTATCTTTGTGATTGGCGGGATTATTGGCGCCATTCTTCTGCTTGTTTTATTTGATTGGGCCCTCATCGTCGTCTCCGCTTTCATCGGCGCCCACTTAATTCAAAGTGCAATCACCCTTCCTCAATCAGGATTGACAATCGTGTTCATCGGCCTTGCGGTTATTGGCATCCTAGTGCAAGCGGCATCGCTACGGAGGAGCGGAGCGACGATCGCCTGAACCGCTGCAGCGATGCATTTTTACTGACAAATCGAACATCGACAGCAAGAATCCGCGCATGAATTCACAAGCAACTGGATTGCGTGTCGCGAGCATCGTGTTTGCGCTCTTTGCGCTCGGCCACATCCTACGATTGATCAAGCACGCCCAAGTGGTCGTCGGAACTCATCACATACCAATGGTGGTGAGCGTGGTGGCGCTTATCATCGCCGCTGGAAATCGGTGCTTTGTCAGACGCCAAAGGTAAAGAAACCGCGCATGCGGTTTGGTCCCGATCGGCCCTCTAGCACAGCTTGGGCGAGCCGCGAACGGCAGGAACTTAAATCACGTCCGCTTTTGGCTTCAAGCTGCTTTCGAGCAATCGGGGCGATGATCGACCAGCGCGTGATGCTCGTTTGGCGCGCACCTGACGGGTCGACACGAGCCAATCTGGTGGGATACTTATAAATGATCGGTCCAGTTCGGCGGTCGTGGCGCAGCCAAGCAGTTTGAGAGTGCGGATGAGATCAGTGCGCAGAATCTCGATCGCTCGCGCGACACCCGCGCCGCCAGCGGCGCCAAGTCCGTAGGCGTAGGCGCGTCCAATCAGCACGGCCCGGGCGCCTATGGATAACGCCTTGGCGATATCGCCCCCCCGGCGGATTCCGCCATCAATCAGGACCTCGATGCGATCGCCCACGCTCGCCAAAACTTCAGGCAACATGCGTAGTGTCGGCGCGACTCCGTCGAGTTGCCGGCCGCCGTGATTGGACACGACCAATGCGTTCGCTCCCGCGTCTACGGCGCGACGGGCATCGTCCCCAGTGTGAACTCCTTTAACAACGATTGGAAGGTTCCAGGCGTCGCGGATCCAGCGGAGATCGTCCCAGCTCACCATTGATTGCTCAAGAGCGGTGCCGACATCTGCATACAGCATCGGCCCCTCGTCAGGTACGACGACATTTGGGAACTTCATTAACCCGCCGTCCGCGAGGAAACTCGCCAACCATCTGGGTTTTGTCAGAAACTGACCCACGAAAGGCAGCATCGATCCAAATTTGCGAGTCGAGAGCTCTTTGACGCCATTTCGGATATCGCGTTCGCGTGAACCGGCCACTGGCGTATCGATTGTGACGACAAGGGCGGAGTATCCAATAGCTCGCGCCCGTGCGATGGCCGAAAGCGCGCAGTCACGGCCTCCGACCAAATAGAGCTGATACCAGATCGGCCCCTTTGCCGCAGCGGCAACATCCTCCAGCGGGCAACCAGAGAGAGTTGAGAGTGTGTATGCGATTCCGGCCGCGCCGGCAGCGCGCGCCGCGACTTCTTCGCCACGCGGATAAAAGAGCCGACTGCTGCCAACTGGCGCGAGGATCAGCGGCATAGACAGGGATGTGCCGAGTACTGTCGTACCCAGATCGCAGGCCGGCGTCGCAACGGCACAACGCGGTCGGAATGTTACAGACTCGAACGCGCGGCAATTCTCGCGCAAGGTCAGTTCGGCTTCCGCGCCGCCATCGATGTAATCGAATACCACCCGGGGAAGTCGACGTTTGGCGACGCGCCGCAAATCTTCAATATTGACGACGTGCGGCGATTGGACGCGGGCGCGGATCATTTGCTCGTAATAGCGATCGAGGGGGAGGAAAGCTAATGCCGGAAATGGCGGATACTAGTGAAGATCATCGCCATCTTGCGCTTGTTGGCGGCGGCAATCACTTCTTCATCGCGAACTGAGCCGCCCGGCTGAATAGCGCAGGTCGCGCCAGCGTCAGCGGCCGCGATGAGTCCGTCTGGCGACGGCGCTGCCTTTGAGCGAGAGCCCGGCTGCTTCCGCTTTCCAAACTGCAATCCACGATGCATCGACCCGCGACATCTGCCCGGCGCCAATACCGAGCGTACGATCAGCCAGAGCGTAAACGATCGCATTGGATTTCACATGCTTGACCACCCGCCATCCGAATAGCATGGCGTTCAGCTCAGTTTTTGTCGGTTGCCTTCTCGTTACCGCATTTAGGGGAACTTGATTTGCAGTGTCTGGATCCTGGACCAGCACTCCGCCGCAAACCGAGCGAACGTCGATTGTCGGTCTTGCTTCGGCCGCCGAAGTGATCAGCTGGATGAGGCGCAGGTTCTTTTTCTTCTGCAAAATCGCGCGGGCTTCGGATTTGAATTTCGGAGCGATGATGACCTCGCTGAAAATTTCCCCGATCGCTTTGGCCAATACTTCGTCGATCGGGCGGTTACAAATAATGATCCCGCCAAAAGGCGCTTGTTTATCCGTGGCAAAGGCTTTTTCCCGCACGGATTTGTATGCTTAAGAATCGCGACGGTTGGTTCCTCGAACTCGCCGATCAAATTCGTCGCCGCGCTGATGTCGAGAATGTTATTAAAAGAAAGTTCTTTCCCGTGAAGTTTTTCAAAATGTTTATTAAAATCGCCGTAGAGTGCCGCGCTTTGATGCGGATTTTCTCCGTAGCGCAAGCGCGTCACCAGCGGCAGGGAGACGGAGAATGAAGCTTCGGTCACTTGCTCCTTTTCCAGGAAATTACTGATGACGCGATCGTACTCGGAGGTTTTGATGAAGGCCCTGATCGCAAGACGTTCGCGCAATCTTAGAGTCGTCTCGCCATCGTTGTTGCGCATGTTTTCCAGCACTACGTCGTAATCGGCCGGATCGACAACCACCGTAACCGATTCGTAATTCTTTGCGGCGCTGCGGATCATCGACGGCCCACCGATGTCGATGTTTTCAATCGCTTCCGCGAATGTTACGTCCGGCTTGGCAATCGTTGCTTCAAACGGATACAGATTGACTACAACGAGATCGATCGGCTCGAATCCGCATTCACGAGCTTCAGCCTCGTGTTTCGGGTTGCCGCGCTTGTAAAGAAGGCCGCCGTGCACGCGCGGATGCAAAGTTTTCACGCGCCCTTCCAAGACCTCGGGAAATGCGGTGAAACTGGAGATCTCACGCACGGGAACGCCTTCATTGCGCAACAACTCGGCTGTTCCGCCGGTGGAGATGATGTCGATGCCTTGACCCTCAAGCGCGCGCGCGAATGACGCGATGCCGGTTTTATCGGAAACAGAGATGAGGGCGCGGGTGATTTTCATCGAATTGGTTAAAGCGATAAAGAGTTGAAGCGTCGAAGCGGTCAACATCCGCGGCTCGGGATTCGCTTCAACCCTTCAACGCTTGACCGCTTCAACGATCCAGAATGACGTTCTTCGCCGCGGGATAAAGCACTGGACAGCACCCGATCGTTTCGCAAAACGCCTTACTGAAATGACTGAGACTTGAATATCCCACCTCGGTCGCAGCTTCGGTCACGTTGTAGCGGCCGGTGCGTAACAGCTCGGCCGCGCGTTCCATTCGCAGATTGCGCAAATATTGCGGTATGGTAAGACCGACTTCGCGTGAAAAAATCCGGCTGAGATAAAATGGGCTGCAACCAACTTCTTGTCCGAGGAGTTCGAGCGTCGGCGGATTTGCCAAATCACGCTGCAGTAGTTCCTTGGTTCGTTCGACCCGTTCACGCGCGACTCGCTTTTGCCGCATGCAGAAAAATTCCGGGTCCTTCGGCGCAAAAAGGAAATGCGCCATCAGCTCGAGCGCTTTGCTTTGATACCAGAGGATCTGCGCCGCTTTGGCGACCGGCGGTTCGGCTAGGCTCGCGACCACACTGCGTTGTTGAATCGACATCGGACGTGCGGGTGCGACCACGCTCTCATCTTTCCCGCCGAAGATAACGCGACGAATCTCCGGTTCCAGGTCAGCCGCGACGCTGGCAGCGGCTCGTCCGCAACGGCATAATAGCCGGAATTGCCCGGGAGATAATCGCTCCGCGCCTGGCGTTGTGTTCCTACCGCTCCGCGGCCGTCGAGATTTAAACAAAACTCAAGGCTGTGCAGATGGAAACTACGGCCCCAGTCCAGTGCGCGTGCCGTTCGAAAATCATGCCACTCGATACTTAAGCCAAGCCGACCGAAATCTCCATAAAGTTGGCGCCAACCGGGAGCGAGACCTTCCCAGGCGCCTTGCTCGGCGTGCGCTACGTCATTCGAGACCATGGCGTGTAATTACAGGTGC
>QHMQ01000209.1 GCA_003217835.1 Verrucomicrobiota bacterium | reverse complement strand
TTTTTCGTTGAAGACGGCAGGCCCGAAATCCGGCTTCCACTCGGGTTGTTTTATTTTCTCGAAGAAGCCTTCGTATTCTCCCGTGCGAATAACCGAGAGATTTGAACGGGACTTATCTTTCGCCGCTCTTTCATACAGATAGACTGGGATATTCAATTCGTCGCCAACGCGCTTTGCCAGCTCCTGCGCGCAGGCAATTGCTTCCTCCCAACTGACATTACTGACCGGAACAAATGGGCAAACATCGGTCGCACCCATGCGGGGATGTGCCCCTTTGTGTTTCCGCATGTCAATGAGTTCCGCTGCCTTCTGGATGGCGCGGAAGGCGGCTTCCACCGCGCCTTCAGGACTGCCGACAAAGGTCACAACCGTCCGGTTGGTCGTTGCTCCGGGATCGACATCGAGCAGAGCAACGCCATCCACCGATTCAATTGCGCCGGTAATCTGTCGAATGAGATCCAAGTCCCGGCCTTCAGAAAAATTAGGCACGCATTCGATGAGTTTTTGCATAATGTCCGCCGGCAGTTTGTATCTTTTCTCTTAATCTCGTGCTCGCGGCTCCATCGGGATGTCAATTTTACGCTCAGCGGCAAATTCGATCGCCCGTGAATAACCGGCATCTGCGTGCCGCAGAATTCCCATCCCTGGGTCGCTTGTTAGAACGCGCTCAAGCCGGTGTTTGGAGTTTTCGCTGCCATCGGCGACAACGACCATGCCGGCGTGCTGCGAATAGCCAATTCCCACACCGCCGCCGTTGTGGACCGACACCCAGGATGCGCCAGCGGCCGTGTTGATCAGTGCGTTGAGCAATGCCCAGTCGGCGATCGCGTCGCTGCCGTCGAGCATTCCTTCCGTTTCGCGATTGGGCGACGCGACCGAACCGGTATCAAGGTGGTCGCGTCCGATGACAATCGGCGCTTTGATTTCGCCACGTTTCACCAGCTCATTCATCGCCACGCCGAATTCGGCGCGCTCTCCATAGCCGAGCCAGCAAATGCGCGCGGGCAATCCTTGAAATTGAATCCGCTCTTTCGCGAGCTTCATCCAGCGGGCCAGAGTTTGATTTTCGGGAAATAATTCGAGCGCAAGCCGATCGGTCCGCGCGATATCTTCGGGATCACCACTCAATGCAACCCAACGAAATGGCCCCCTGCCTTCGCAGAAAAGCGGGCGAATGTATTCAGGAACGAAGCCGGGAATATCGAATGAGTTCTCGACGCCGGCCTTTTTCGCCTGAGCGCGAATGTTGTTCCCGTAATCGAACGTGACCGCGCCCTTCTTTTGCAAGGCGAGCATGGCTGCGACGTGAACAGCCATCGAATGCATCGACTTGTCGATGTACTCCTCGGGATTTTTTTCCCTCAAAGCGATTGCGCGCTGGTTTGATCCGTGAGGACATCCGGAACCACGCCGCGCTTAACGACTTCCGGTAGCACGTCGGCGCAGTTCCCAACCAGTCCCACTGAAATTGACTGTCGGTCCTTGCGCGCGTTCTCAATCAGTTCGAGTGCTTCATCGAGCGACCAGGCGATCTTGTCGCAATAGCCACTCTTCAATCTTTTCTCGATTCGCGCAGGATCGACTTCAACGCCCAGAAATAGTGCGCCATTCATTGTAGCGGCGAGCGGTTGTGCACCGCCCATGCCACCCAGCCCGCCGGTCAGAACAAATTTTCCTTCCAGTGATCCGCCGAAATGCTTGCGGCCAGCCGCGGCGAACGTTTCGAATGTTCCCTGAACGATCCCCTGACTGCCGATATAAATCCACGAGCCAGCGGTCATTTGTCCGTACATCGTGAGACCCAGGCGTTCGAGCCGATTGAATTCCGTGTAGTTCGACCAGTGACCCACGAGATTGGAATTTGCGATCAGAACACGTGGCGCTTCGTCATGTGTGCGAAATTTTCCCACTGGTTTTCCCGATTGCACGAGCAACGTCTCGTCATTTTCGAGTTCGCGCAGGGAGCGGATGATCACATCGAAAGCTTCCCAGCTTCTCGCCGCGCGCCCTGTCCCGCCATAAACAACGAGTCGGTCGGGATCCTCGGCCACGTCCGGATCGAGGTTGTTCATGAGCATCCGCATGGCCGCTTCCTGATGCCAGCCTTTGCAACTCCGATCGTTGCCACGGGGCGCGTGGATGATTCGTTTACCGCTCATGATTCTTTGTCGCCGCCATCGAAGTCCCCCCAGCGAATCGCTTCAGCAACCCGCGCAATGTCGCCGGAGAGCGAACGATCCTCTGTGAGGGGCTGCGCGATTTTCCTGAGGGCGGTGAAAGCGCGCTCCACGCCAACACCGGCTTTGAGTGGGCGCCGGTGTTCCAACGCTTCGGCGCCCGCCAGCAATTCGATTGCCAGCAAATTCTCCGCAAGCCCGACAATGGCGCGGAATTTCAATGCGCCTGTCATTCCCATCGAAACATGATCTTCTTTTCCGCCAGAGGTAGGCACATTATCGATGCTCGATGGATGGGCGAGCACTTTCGCTTCATTGAGCAAGGCAGCCGCAGCAACATGCGCGATCATGAAGCCCGATTGCATGCCTGGTTGCCGGGCAAGAAACGCAGGAAGACCTTCATTCATGTCTGGATTGACCAGGCGCTCGATCCGGCGCTCACTAATGCTCATGAGGTCAGTGAGCGCGATCGCGGCATAATCGAGCGTGAGGGCGAGCGGTGCGCCATGGAAATTGCCGCCTGAAATGACATCACCGCTTTCGGAAAAGACGAGTGGATTATCCGTCGCCGAACCCGATTCAACCAGGAGCACATCCTCACAGTGTGAGAGTGCCCCACGAACCGCACCGTGCACCTGTGGCATGCAGCGCAGACTGTAGGCGTCCTGGATACGGGGATCGTTCTTAAGATGCGATCGTCGAATTTCGCTACCTTCCAAAATGGACAAAAGATGTTTGGCCACGGCTTTCTGGCCGGGATGCGGTCTGGCGTCTTGCAAACGCAAATCAAAAGCGGCCGGAGTGCCCTTGAGCGCTTCGAGGCTCATCGCGCCGGAAACGTCCGCGACGCGGGCGAGCCGGTTGGCGCGAAGAAGCGCGAGCCCGCCCACCGCGTGCATCGCCTGAGTACCATTGAGCAGCGCTAGTCCTTCTTTTGCTTCGAGACGCTGAGGCTCGAGCTCGGCACGACGAAGAGCTTCGCGGCTTTCTACTCGTTCGCCTTCAAAAAACGCCTCACCTTCGCCGATTAGACTCAAAGCGAGATGAGCAAGCGGTGCGAGATCGCCGCTGGCCCCGACCGAACCCTTTTCTGGAATCACCGGGCACTCGATGATTTCGAGGCGGATTCCGCTGAAGCCGAGGGCAAGCACATTCGCGCGCAGTAACATCATCGCGCGCACCTCGGGTTCTGAAAGGGGATTGCCAATTCCACAAGCGTGACTGCGAACAAGGTTAAGCTGGAGCTGTCCCAACTCGCCGCGGGGAATGCGAACATCTGATAATTTGCCAAAGCCCGTACTGACACCGTAAACGACTGCGTCGCGCGCTATGATCTTTTCGATCACCTTACGCGAAGCAAGAACACGCGGACGCGCAGATTGGGAGACTTCAACGGCCACATTTCCGAGCGCCACCGTGGCAATCTCGGCAAGCGTCAACTTTTGGCCGTGCAACTCCATTCGTACACCTTAATTAGAACTCAACGAAAGGGAAGAAAGCTAAAGAGCGGAATTAACTGCCACAGCTTGTAGCGGCACAGCCCGTACGGGTCCAACGCAATGGCAGCACGCGAAACTGTTGTGTGATTCGGAGTGGAGAAATCTCTTACTCGGAATCCATAAGCTGTAGCCGAACTTGTAGCCTGCGGTCTATGGCCGGCCAGACACGAATGGCCGCGCCCTCTCTTTCCGCCCGACGGCCACAGAGCCCTGGGCTACTGCTTTAGCCAGACAGCGAGAGATTGAGGGGGTTCCTTCTCGCATCGGCAGGACTCGACATGACACAAAACCAAGGAAAAAGGCCAGGTCGAAAACGACCTGGCCTCTTTGCGCAAAATTGACCGCAGACAGCAAGCTTGGCGCCGAATCTATTTCCCGTATGTGGTCGGAGCTGGGGCCACTACTTCCTTGTGTTGCGCACAAGCACCTAGTCCCAAAGCAGTGACCAGTAAGGCCACAATCATGATCATTTTTACAAATTTCACTCTATCTCGCCTCCTTTCCCAGCAGGTTGCTGCACTGTTCTAGGTGGGGAAGTTCGCGGGCGCAACGCTTTTTTCCATTTTTTCGGGTGTCTGAGATGCAAACGTTATTCCTCCATTATTACGTGTGTAATCTTGTCGATAAGCATAAATAACTCCGCGAGGTCAGCGTCTCGCATCCGCGCACAGCCGTGGCTGTCTCCGGTACCGATTTTGTATTCGTGTTTTTGGCATGAATGTAAGTGAAGCGGTCGCGCGTACTGGTGTTGTGCTCGTCCAAACCATCGAGCATAAGATCCGCGATATGACCAAAGCCTCCGTTGGAGGAAGCGGATCGGCCGACAATAAACTCAGCCGCCCGATCTATTTCGCGTAACCGGTCGTGCCAGCACTGGTGGTCACTGCCTCCTTGTGTTGAGCACAAGCCCCCAGACCCAAAGCCGTGGCCAATAAGGCCACAATCATGATCGTTTTCATAAATTTCACTCTATCTCGCCTCCTTTCCGAGCAGGTTGCTGTCATGTTCTAGGCGGGGAAGTTCGCGGGCGCAACGCTTTTTCTCCATTTTCCGCGTGTCTGAGCTGCGAACGTTATTCCTCTATTATTACGTGTGTTCCCTCATCGACGAGCGTAAATAACTCTGCGACATCAGTATTTCGCATCCGCACACAGCCGTGGCTGTCTGGGATGCCGATTTTGTCCTCATGTTTTGTCCCGTGGATATAGATGAAACGGTCGCGCGTATTGGCGTTGTGCTCGTCTAAACCGTCGAGCCATAAAATTCGCGACATCACCAAATCCTCGGTAGGAGGAAGCGGATCGCCGGGCTGCAGGGCTACGCGAGCTTGGAACACGGTGTCGCTCGG